>NZ_JBHYOW010000013.1:177540-212233 GCF_042745575.1 Nocardiopsis sp. NPDC058789 | reverse complement strand
GGAGGCCAACCCCGCCCCCCCCCCCCGCCCCGCGGGGTTGTGGGGTTGTCCGGTTTGGGGGGGGGGGGTGGGGGGGGGGGGGGGGCGCCCCGGGGGGGGGGGGGGGGGGGGGGGGGGCCCCCCCCCCCGCCGTACCGGGCCCCTCAGTCCTCCTCGGGTTCGGGCTCCTGCGGCGTGAGGTAGTTGCCGATGAAGCCGAGGACACCGAAGGCCGCCGCCGCGCCCACGCTCGGCACGAACAGCAGGTCGGAGGCGCCGGTCACCCACTCCGGACGCTGGACGAGGACTCCGGCCATCTGCCCCAGGACCAGGAGAGCTCCCAGCGCCAGACAGCAGACGAGACCGATCTTGAACAGCGCGCGGACCACGCCGAAGGTTCTGGGCTTGAGTGCGAGCACGGTCATACCCCCAGGATCGGAAGGACGCCCCAACCGATCAGACAGCCGATCAGGAAGATCGGGATCATGTAGTAGACGATGAGTGGCAGGAAGGTGCTCTCCGGCCGTGCCCCGGTCAGGCTCGCCGCGACGAAGATCGAGCCGGAGGCGGGAGGGGAGGCCCCCTCGGTGGAGGCGAACACCAGGATCGCGATGATCGCGAGGAGCGGGTCGACCCCCACGCCCACCAGCGCGAGCAAGGAGATCTGACCGACCGCCGTCAGGGTGGCCGTGGACGAGAGCGGACCGGCGACCAGGGTGACCACCAGGCCGACGACGACCACCATCACGGCGGAACCGACGGGCAGGGACTCCAGGATGACGTTGACGTCCTCCGCCAGGCCCAGGCGCCCCAGGATCTCACTCGCCGCGATCGCGAAGAACAGCAGGGCCCCGATCGTCGCGAACCTCGGCAGGGCACCGTCCAGCAGGCGCGACCAGTCGCGCACCGTTCGTGGGAGACGGTCCCGTCCGGCGATCAGCGAGAAGCCGATGATGAGGATGGGGATCCAGGTGAGCAGTGAGATGTCGCCGACCGCGTCGCCCAGGGGCGTGGACTCGGTCAGGTAGGTCGCCAGGGGGCCCACGGTGAGGACGATGGGGATGAGGGCGCCGAGGAAGATCGTCAGCGCGCCGGCGCCCTGACGCAGCGACGTACGCATCGGCACCAGGTCGTGCTCGTCCACCTTGGGGATCCCGTCACGGCGGACGAAGTACGTGACCAGGCCGATGCGCAACAGGATCTGGTACAGCCCGGCGATCAGGAGACCCAGGTACACCTGGCCGGTGGTGACCATCCCCCCGGCGAACCCGATCATGATGACCATCGAGGCACTGGGCGGCAGGGCCGCGCCCATCCCGCCGTTGCCCGCGAGCACGGTGGCCGCGCGCGTGGGGGACCACCCGGTGCGCACCATCCAGGGGCCGGTGAAGGACCCGCTGGAGGCGGTGTTCGCGGAGTTGGACCCGGACAGGGCCCCGAAGACGGCGGATCCGGCCGTGTCGATGAACGCGGGACCGCCTCGGACGCGCCCGAACGCGGAGTTGAGGATGGCCAGGATCTTCTGGATCAGGCCCGTCACGTCGATGAGGTAGGCCATGAACACGAAGGCCAGGGCCGCGAAGAGCACGTCGTGGGTGAGGGCGTCGGTCAGCCCTCCCAGGAGGTACTCGGGGGCACGCGTCCCGGCGAACAGGGCGGTGACCACGAGTCCGAGCAGCATGGCCTCGCCCATGTTCCGCTTGAACACGACGTTCCACACGATGATCACGGCGATGAACGCCGCGAGGGCTAGTAGCGCGATCGGCATGGGTCGACTTTCGGTGGAGGGGAGTACTGGTGCCCGTGGACGGGCGGGGTGTCGCCCCGGGGGAGCGACCTGGTGGGGAGGGGGCTGGTGGGGGAGGGGAGCGTCACGCGCGTTCCCTCCGGATGGCCGCGCGGCGCTCGGCCTCGTCGGTCAGGACGAGCCGGGCGGCGACGAGGGTTCGTTCGGCCTCCAGGCGGGGCACGACGAAGACGCCGTCTCCGTCGGCCACCACGATGTCCCCTGGAGCACAGACCGCGCCGCCCACCGCGATGGTGCGACCGACGTGGCCGGGTCCGTCCTTGTAGGGGCCCGCGGGGGAGATCGCGGCGGACCAGACGGGGAAGCCGAGTTCGCGCAGTTCGTCGGCGTCACGGACCGCGCCGTCGATCACCATTCCGCGCACTCCCTTGTTGATGGCGCGTTCGGCGATGAGCTCACCGAGCAGCGCACGGGAGTCGTCGCCCCCTCCGTCCACGACCATGACGTCACCGGGGCGCGCGACGGTCAGTGCCTGGTGCAACGCGCGGTTATCACCGGGCCGCGTCTGCACCGTCAGGGCGCGTCCCGACAGACGGGCCCCGGCCCAGACCGGCCTGATCCGGGAGGAC
The DNA here is from genome assembly GCF_042745575.1 of Nocardiopsis sp. NPDC058789. Taxonomy (NCBI): domain Bacteria; kingdom Bacillati; phylum Actinomycetota; class Actinomycetes; order Streptosporangiales; family Nocardiopsidaceae; genus Nocardiopsis; species Nocardiopsis sp. NPDC058789. The sequence continues at coordinate 209,878 of NZ_JBHYOW010000013.1, read as the reverse complement.
AGGAAGCCGAGCCGGTCCCGCGCGTCCCCGATCGCGGCGGTGGGGATCGTCGCGTAGGCGTCGATCAGCCGTTCGTCGGGGTGTTCGCTCACGCGCGCCAGATGCCGGTGACGGTCGGCCGCGCCCTTGCTGACGGGGGCTTCCACGCGGAGTTCGTCCAGCAGGGCGATGCTGGCGTCCAACTCCTGGGAGCGCCGCACGGCGTGCAGCCGCGTGCCGTGGTCCAGCCGCTCCAGCGCGGCGTCACCGTCCGTGAGGGCGGCGGCCACCTGCTCACGCATCCACTCCTCCTCACCCGCCGCGCTCCCGGCGTCCATGGCCTCGGTGATCAGCGCACCCAGCCCCTTCATGAACACGCTGCGCAGCAGCTTGCGCCCCGACGCGGCGCCCACGGCCGGGCCGATCGGCTCGGCGTTCGCGCCCACGACCCGGAGCATCTGGGCGGCCTCCTCCGCCGAGGGCCCCGCGAGGAGGATCTCGACCTTCGGCCCGAACTTGACGACCGAGCCGATGAGGGCCCCGTCGACCACGCGGGCCGCACCATCGACAGTACGTGCCACATCCGTCTTGACCTGCGGAGAGGCGGCGTTGAGATCGATGTAGACGGTGTCGGGTCGCAACGCGGACGCGGCTTCGCGGGCGACGGAGACCGCGTGCGCGGCCGTCACGAGGCTCAGGACCACGTCCGCTCCGGCCACCGCCTCCGCCGTCGAGGGGGCCCGATCGACGCCCTCGGGGGTCCGCACCGTGCTCGCGGGATCGAAGCCGACGGCCTGCCAACCAGCGGCGGCGTAGGCCTCCGCGAAGATCGCGCCCGCCTCGCCCAGTCCCAGAACGGCTACCTTCATCTTTGCACCAGCTATCATTGGGTGATAGTTTCTCTTGTTGATTGATAGTGAGTGTGACCTGCGGCTCTCTCGGCTGTCAACCTCCCGGAAACCTCTCCGCTACCTTGGAGGGGGCGGCAGCGAGCTGGATCGCCGTGTCCGGCGGGCCCCGAGGCCTCCGACCGGGGCCGGGAAGTTCTCCGAAGAACACGAGCGAAGGAGTGGCGAGGCGAGCATGGGCGCCGGAGGCGGAAACCAGGGACGCACGCTCGACCGTGCGCTGGACGTGCTCGAATGCCTGGAACGCGCGCGCGGTCCGTTGCGGCTGAGTGACATCGCGCGGGAGGCCGACCTGCACCTGGCCACCACCCAGCGGACGGTGAACCAGCTGGTGCGGCGTGGCTACGTCCAACAGGGGCGTCTGGGGTACTCGCTCGGTCCGGTGGTGCTGGGGCTGGCGCACGGCTTCGTGGTCAACGACCGAGTGAGCACGATCGCGACGCCGGTGCTCACCGAGCTCTCCGCGACCACCCGGCTGACCTCATCCGTGTTCGTCCGCTCGGGGGACGAGCGCATCCTCATCGCCCGTGTCAGCGGAGCGGACCCGCTCCGCTACCAGTTCCCGATCGGGCGCCGCGTGTCGCTCAACGTCGGTGGCGGGAAGGTGTTGCTGGCGGGCTGGCCGGACGCGGAGATCGAGGACTACGTTCGCCGCTACCCGGAGGTCCCACTGGCCTCGGGGCGGATCCAGGGGGAGCGGGCCCTGATGGAGGACATCCGGGGCGTGCGCGAGGACGGCTACTACCTCGCGGAGTCCGAGCGGGAACTCGGTGCGCTGAGCCTGAGCGTGCCGGTGTACGACGCCGACAAGGAACTCGTCGGGGCGATCAACCTGGTGACGACGACCGACGTCACCAGTGCGGAGAAGCTGCTCACCTGGTTGCCCGAGCTGTCACGGGGAGCGGGGGCCATCGGCGCCCGCGTCTGACCCGGTGCGGTCGGTCCGTGTGCACATGGTCCCGAGGGAGAGCATCCTGGCGGGCGTGACGTCGCCGTTCCAGATCGACAAGCTTCGGGACGGTTCACGGGTGGCCGCGTCCGAGCACACCGACGGGACTATCGTGGTCAACGAATCCCCTGGTGTTCAACGGTTGCGGGAACTCGCACGCAACGCCCTCGGCAGCGCGCTCCCCGTAGACGACACCCTTCGGAGACTGAAGGAGATCAGTGATGAGTAACGAGTGGCGTACGTCGAGCTACTCGCAGAACGGTGGCCAGTGTGTCCAGGTCCGCGAGCGTTCGGCGGCGATGGATGTTCGGGACAGCGTCCACCCCGACGCGGGGCACATGACCTTTTCCGCCTCGGAATGGGCGGCGCTGGTGGCCTCCTCGGCCGATACCGACCGCTGACAGACTGACCCATCGACCTGCGGGCTCGCTGCCCCTCTCGGGGTAGCGGGTCCTGTCGTGTCCTCCACCCTCCTCACGCGAAGGATGCATTGAGGGCCTTCGCGGCGGTGGGAAGCAGCGGCGGGTGGTGGGTGACGACCCGTCTCCCACCACCCATCCCCAGAGTCAGCTCCGGATCCGCCGTCGTACCGCCGCCAGCAGCAGGATCGCGATCACGGGAGCCAGCGCCGTGGCCGCGAAACCCGCCCCCGGAGCCAGGACGTACAGGGGAACCCACACCGCCACGGCGAGGGCTCCGCCGAAGAACTGGAAGGACAGCGCGAGCGAGGAGGCTCCCGCGCGGTTCTCGGCGGTGCTGGTGGCCGCCATGGAGTTCACGGTCGCGCGCATCGCCGTGACGGCCGCCCCGACGGCGACGACCCCGAGCACCATGGCGACCACCGACGGACCCAGGGCCGCCGTAACCAGACCGAACGCCAGTACCGTGTTCGCGATCAGCCCGAGGGCGAGCGGTCCGATCCTGTCCAGGACGCGCCCGGCGGTGTCCGCCATCAGAAGACCGGCGATCCCGAAGGCGGAGGCGACCAGGCCCCGTTCCAGGGGACCCAGACCGAAGGCGTCCTCCGCGCGCAGGACGGAGAGCACCGTCAGGCCGACGGCTGCCAGGTAGCACAGGAACGCCAGCGCGCAGGCGAGCGCCAACTGGCTGTTGGCCAGGGACCGCCAGCTCGCCCGGCCGGAGGCGCGCCGCTCCGAGACCGCCTCGTCCGGGGGCAGCAGCGCCAGGAGCACGGCGCACAGGGCCGGTGCGACGAACGCCAGGCGCCAGTCCACGGCACCGGACACTCCGCTGATCAGGGGGCTGAAGGCCTGACCGGCCGCCTGCCAGGCCGCGAACCACCCCATGGCCCGCCCGAGCCTGGCACGGGGCACCGAGTCGGTGATCGAGGCGACCAGGAGCGGGGTGGTGAACGCGTTGGTCGCACCCTGGAGCACACGGGCGGCCAGGAAGAGTTCCATGGTGGGGGCGAGCGCGCACAGGCCACAGGCCAGCACGAACACGACCAGGGAGACGCGCACCGTGCGGCGCCGCCCCCACCGCTCGGCGAGGGTCCCCGACACCAGCATGAGCGCGGCGAACGGGATCATGTAGGCGGTCACCGCGCTCGCGGCGATCTCCGGTGTGGAGTCGAGGCCCTCGGCGACTTCCTGGAGGATCGGTGTGACCATGGTGCTGCCGTAGGGGCCGAGCGCCCCTCCCACGTACAGCGGCCAAACGCGGGTCCGACTCAACGTGGCGGGCCTTCCTGCGAAGGGCGCCCCGGCGGAGGCCGGGGCGCCCGGGGGGAGTGGTGGTCAGACCTTGATGTCGAAGTTCTTCACCAGGCTGTCGAAGGCCGAGTCGTCCTTGATCAGACCCCAGCCGCGCATCCAGTCGTAGGTGCGCTGGAACTGGTCCTGCGGGTACGGGGCGGGCTCCACGAAGCGCAGGCGGCCCAGCGGGAAGTCCTCCGGGGTGAGCTCCTGGATCTCCGGCGGCACCTCGCCGATGAGGTGGTGCAGGTAGGGGCGGGGGTCCTCGTTCAGCTTGTGCACCGCCCGGACCACGGCACGGTTGACCGCCTCGTAGGTCTCGGCGTCCACGTCCGGGCTGGCGATCTCCGAGCCGATGTAGAACGCCTCCGACAGGAGCCTGTACCCCTGCTTCTCCGCGACGGTGATCCAGGGCTCCATCAGGGCCGCCGCGTCCACACGGCCGTCACGCAGCGCCTCGAAGCGCTGCTGCGGACCCCCCGCGTGCACGACCTTGATCTCCTCGCGGGGCAGGAAGCCCTCCAGGCTCTGCAGGGCCAGGTAGTGCGAGCCGTGGTGGAAGTTGACCGCCACGGTCTTCCCGGCCAGGTCGGACGGGTGCACGTCGGGGGAGTCGGGGTGGACCAGGATCGCCTGGCTGCCGACGGCCGCGCGCTTGCTCACCACGCGCCCGCCCACGGCGGTGTCGTCCGCCCTGCGGATCTGGCCCCATTCGCAGGCGCGGTAGAGGTTGGCCTCGCCGCTCTCGAAATTGGACTTGCTGGTGCCGAACGAGCTCACGAGCTCGTGGTCGTCGAGGTAGGACAGACCCGCGTCGGCGTAGCCCTTGGGGACGAAGGAGACCTCCACCCCCTCGTCCTCGTAGTAGCCCTCGTCCTTGGCGACGAGCTGGGGGAGCGAGAAGACGAGGGAGAGCAGTTCCATGGTGATCTGCTTGGCCATGACGGTGTCCTTTCTTCGTGTTCGGGTGTGCGGGGTGCGGGAGTCACCGTGGTGGCGACGGGTTCAGAGGAGGTCGGCGACCACGCGTCGCTGGAGGTCGAAGAGTTCGGGATCCTCGGGGGCGCGGGGGCGGGGCAGGCCCACCCGGTACTCGCGCACGACCCTGGCCGGACGTCCGGCCAGGACCAGCACGCGGTCCGCGAGCAGGACCGCCTCGGCGGGGCTGTGGGTGACCAGGAGGCCGACCCTGCTCTGGCGTGTCCACAGGTCCTGGAGGAGGAGTCGCAGCCTGCGGCCGGTCAGTTCGTCCAGGGCGCTGAAGGGCTCGTCCAGGAGGACGACGGCGGGGTCGATGGCGAAGGCGCGGGCCACGGCGACGCGCTGGCGCTGGCCGCCGGAGAGGACCGACGGGTACTTGTCGGCGTACTCGGCCAGCCCCACGTCCCGCAGCGCCGCGTCGGCCAGCGCGGGGTCGAGCCCGGCCGACCGCAGGGCGATCTCGACGTTGGCGCGGACGGAGAGCCAGTCCAGCAGCCGCGGCTGCTGGAACACCATCCCGAGGCGTCGCCGCGCGCCGTCGACCCCGGCGCCCGCGACCTCACCGGTGTCCGGCCGTTCCAGCCCGGCGACCATGTGCAGGAGGGTGGACTTCCCGGTACCCGAGGCACCCACGAGGGCGACCAGCTCACCGGGTTCGACCGTCAGGGAGAAGTTCTCGAAGACGTGCTCGGTCCGCCGGTCCCTCGTGCTGGTGAACGACTTTCCGACGCGCCGTAGCTCCACTGCCGTGCTCATACCGCTGCCACCTTCCGCCACCGTCCGGCCCGGTTCTCCAACCCCTGGAGGAGGCCGTACTCCAGCACGGCCATCACGACGGCGAACAGCACCGTCCAGGCCAGGACCCCGGCCACGTTCTGGGCGGCGAACTCGCCGTTGATGGCGGCTCCCACCCCGCTGGACATCCCGAAGATCTCCACGAGGACGATCACCTTCCAGGCCAGCGACAGCCCCAGCCTGGCCCCGCCGAACAGTGCCGGGGCGAGGGAGGGCAGCCACAGGTACCGCAGCCGGTCGCGGGTGGAGAAGCGGTAGACGTGCGCCATCTCCAGGAGCTGGGCGTCGGTGGCCCGCGTCCCCTGGTAGATGCTCAGGGTCAGCGCGGGGGCCGAGGAGAGGGCGACCGCCATGACCGGGTTGATGAGTGCGACGCCGAACCAGATCACGCACAGCAGGGCCCAGACCAGGCCGGGGACGGTCAGCCCGATCAGGACCGCCGGCTCGAAGAAGCGCCTGGCCAAGGGGGATCGGCCCATGGCGATCCCGACGAACACGGCGACGGCGAAGGCCAGGGCGAAGCCGAGGGCGACCCGCTGGAAGGTCACCCCCAGGTCGGTGTAGAACCCGGGGTCGGAGACCAGGCGCAGGACCTCGGCGCCGATCTGGTCCACCCCGGGCACGAGGACGCTGTCCATCGCCAGGGCCATGCCGTGCCAACCGCCGACGAGCAGCACCAGGAAGGAGGCGACCGCAGCCGGTCCCCGCCACCGGAACGACGCCCCGCGGGCCAGGGGAAGCCCGGCGTGCCCCGTCTCGGGTGTGGCGGTCTCGGGCGCGGGTGCCCGGGTGCGCAGGCTCATCGGTCGGCTCCGAGGTCGAGGAAGATGTCCTGCTCGGGCAGGGCACTGATGATTCCCAGCTCCACCGCCTTGTCCAGTTGGGCCTGGAAGTTGTCGAAGGTGACGTTCCCCCACTCCAGCGGATAGACGCCGACCATGCGCTCGGGCAGCAGGGCGATGGCGTCCGGCTCGTCGTCGCCGATGCCGTAGAACTCGTGCAGCTCGGCCAGCAGCTCTGGCTCGTCATGGATGTGCTGGTGCACCTCGTGGCGCATTCGGTGGAGGGCCGAGGCGGTCTCGCCGTTCTCCTCGACCCAGGACCGCAGGGCGCCCTGGGCGTTGAGCACGAGGGGTTCGGACTGGCCGCTGCCCTCGCGCCACAGGTCGTCGACGGTGGCGATCTGTCGGGCCCCGCGGCCGACCAGGCGGGTGGCGTTCGGCTCGATGGTGATGATCGCCTCGACGTCGCCTCGCTCGAACAGCGCCAGGCCGTTGAGCACGGCGCCCTGGTGGATCGAGTACTCGGCCTCGAAGTCGATGCCGTTCACGGCGCTGGCCAGCTGGGTGGAGCGGTAGGCGTCGCTGTTGTTGGGCGGTGTGGCGACGGCCTTGCCGCGCAGGTCCGCGGGGGTCTGGTAGGGGCTGTTCTCGGCGACCAGCCATCGCACGTGGTTGTTCAGGCCGGAGCTGAACAACACCACGTCCGCCCCGGCTCCGGCTGAGACCGCCGCGCCGACGGGTCCGAAGCTGGACACGTCCAGGGCCCCGGACAGGAGCTTGTTCTGGACGTCACCGGGGCCGGTCCCGGAGATGTACTCCAGGTCGAGTCCCTCGTCCAGGCCGAAGCGCTCGGCGATCGGGCGCAGGACGGCGCTCGCGGTGCCCTCCTCCGAGTCCTGGACCTTGGCCGCACCGGAGGACGAGGCACCGCAGGCCCCGAGGAGTGGGACGGTTCCTATGGCGGCGGCGGACAGGAGGCCGGCGCGGAGCAGCGACCGGCGGTTCAGGTGGGGCATGACGGTCTCCAACGGACGGGGTGTGGGGCGGGTGCGGTGCGCGGGGTGCGGGGCGGACGGAGAGGGCGGGCCGGTGAGGTGGGCTAGCCCGTGCCGAGCAGTGAGCCGTAGTCGTTGCGGCCCTCGGTCAGGCCCCAGGACTTCATCCAGGCGTAGCTCTCGTGGAAGCGCTTCGCCGCGAACGGCTGGGCGTGCGTGTAGCGCACGTGCGAGCGACCGAGTTCCTCTGGGGTGAGGTCGCCCTCGACCTCGCGGACGATGTGGTGCGCCGACTCGCGCCACGGGCGTTCACGAATCAGGTCGACGGCCTGGTTCACGGCCAGGATGTAGGCGTCTCGGTGCTCTTGGCCCAGGTGGGGGGCGACCACCTGCGAGCCCCGGTAGAAGTAGCTGCCGAGCAGGTGCGCCCCCTCCTTCAGCGCGACGCTGAGGAAGGGCTCCATGAGCATGGCGGCCCGGGCCCGCCCGGAACGCAGCGCACGCAGCCGCAGGTGCGGTGCCCCCACGTGCCGCACGACGACCTCCTGACGGGCGAGGGTGTTGCCCAGCAGGTGCAGCGCGGTGTAGTGCGAACCGGTGAACTCGTTCACGGCGACCGGCACCCCGCCGAGGTCGTGCGGTTCGTTCAGCAGGGGGTCGAAGCTCACCAGAGCCTGCGCGACGACCGCGGGCCGGAGGTAGTCGATCCGTCCGGCGCGGCGACCGCGCTCCAGCCGGTCGATCCCGCCCCACTCGCACAGGTTGTAGACGTCGGCCCCCTCCGTCTCGTACAGGGCTTCCTTGCGCCGCGCGATCGGATCGCGCTCGGAGGGGTCGTAGGTCGTCTCGTCGGCCTCGGCGAAGCGCACCTCGAGGCCCCGTCGCGAGAACAGCCCGTGTTCGAGCGCGACGATCTCCGGGAGGTCGAACACCGGATGGTTGGGGGAGATCACCAGCGTGCCGTCGGTACCCACGGGGCCCTCCAGGAGGAATCTCTACTTAACTGGTCGAAAATGACGGTATAGGTCGCGCGTCACGGCTGTCAACGGCTGTTTTCAACTGGTGGAATCAGCTTCCACTGAAAGAAAACCGCTGTTCAGTAGGGGTTTTCGCAACGGAAAGGCCCCGCGCTGACAGCGCGGGGCCGGGTGTGGAGTGGGTCTCAGCCCTCGATGAGGGCGAGCGATACGGGCAGGTCCTGGAGCTGGAGGGCGGCCTCCCGGAGCGCGGCGGCCGCGTGCTCCAGGCGTTCCCCCTCCAGCCGGGCCGTCGGCCCCTGGACCTCGACCGCGGTCCGGACGCGTCCGTCGGTCATGACCGGGGCGGCGACGGCCCTGAGCCCCGTGGCGCCGGGGTCGTCGACCACCGCGAACCCCCGGAACTGCGTGGTCAGGAGTTCGCCGTACAGCACGGAGGACGCGTCAGCGTGACCGGGGAGGCGGTCCCCCCACTCCCGGGCCACGTCCTCCAGGGGCCGGGGCCCGAAGGCCAGGACCGCGAGGCCCATGGCCGAGGTCCCCAGGGGCTGACGCAGCCCGGGCTGGCCGTTGTAGCGGAACGGTTCGCTGGAGGGGGTCGTGAGCAGGACGACCATCTCCTCGGCGCGGCGGACTCCGAGGCTGGAGGTCTCCCCGGTGGCGTCCACCAGCGCGCGCAACGCGTCGGCGGCCTCGGGCAGCCCGGCCGAGGACAGCGAGCGGCGGGCGAGGCGCATCAGGACCGGACCTGGAAGGAACCTCTCGCTGACCGCGTCCCGGCACAGCAGGCCTTCGGAGCACAGGGTGCGCAGCAGGCGGTGCACGGTGCTGATGTTCAGCTCGGTCGCGCCCGCGAGTTCCGTGAGGCTGAGGCCCTGGGGTGCGTCGACCACCGCGTTGAGGAGCAGCCCGGCGCGGGCCACCGAGCGCACCTCGCCCGTGCGCGGGGTCTCCGACACCGTGGCCGTCTCCTCGATGTGAATGCTCATGGGCCCACCCTCGCCTGTCCGTCCGGTCCTCAGTGGCTCCTCGCGCTCTCACACTACGCGCGAGGAGACGTGGGCCGGGATCAGAGCGAACGAGGGCCGGGCGTGGATGCCGCGCGACCTCATGGTCGGATCAGCGACCGCGGGTTCACCCGGTGAGCCGCCCCGCTCGCAACGTGCCCTGTGCGTCATCCGTGGCTCCTGCGGCGTTGACCCGTGGTCAGACCAGGGTGACCACGACCTTTCCGGCGCCGCTCGCGGCCTGCTCGTGCGCCTTCGCGCGCACCAAGAACATGAACACGATGTTCGTCTACAGCCTGGCGCGGTGGACACCGGCATCACCGTCAACGGGGCCCACCCCGGGATCATCGCCCGGACCGGCCTGTCCCGCGACGCACGCGGATGGGAGAAGGTCCTGACCACGCAGGCGAACCGCTTCATCGGGGGCGGCCACCCTCGCAGGGCCTACGGGATTCGGCTGCTCGGGAGGGCGCCACCGTGGAAACGACGAAAGCGGGTTCCCGTGGGAACCCGCTTTCGCGTGATGTGGGCGATACAGGACTCGAACCTGTGACCCCTACCGTGTCGAGGTAGTTTCGGCGTCGCAGTGACCTGCATAAACAAGTATTCACCCAGTTCAGAGGGTTCCGTTGAGAGACCTTCAAGGCGGTTGGGAGCCGTTGGGGGACGTTCGCGTCTCCCAAGAATCTCCCAGCGGGAGGTGGGAGACAGTGGTCTCCCACCTCCCAACCCCGGCGGCTCAACCACCGCGAAGGTCTCTCGGTCACACGAAAGAAGTGATCGTGATGGAGTCCTCCCGTTGGTCACGAGCAGTGACCATCGCCACCGTGCTTCTGCTCGCGGGCATCGCCGCGGTGGTGTCCTACTCCCACATGTACGAACTCGCCCTGCGCCACGGCGAACCCCCGTGGAGGGCAGCTCTGTTCCCGCTCTCTGTCGACGGCATGATCGTGGGCGCGAGCATGACGCTCCTCAGCGACGCTCGCCACGGCCGCAAGGGGGGTTTCCTGCCCTGGAGTCTGCTGATCATCGGCTCAGCCGCTTCTCTGGCAGCGAACGTCGCTGTCGCAGATCCCACGATGTGGTCGAGGATCATTCACGCCTGGCCATCGTTTGCGTTGATCGGTGCGTACGAGCTGCTCATGCGAGAGTTCCGCACCACCGCGCAGCGCGTGCGCACTGCGTCCGCAGCCGCTGAGCAGACACCAGTACCGACTGGAGCGACCAAGTCTGAGGAGAAGATCGAAGCCGAGTCCGTATCGCGACAGCCGACCCGGCTAGATGTCCTTCGGAGTAGTGACCACCCCAAGGCTGGGCGAATGGAGTCGTTGACGCCGTTTCAAGCTCGGGCCTGGCGATGGGCGTTGGACCGAGAAGGCGTGCTGGGGGCGCTGCCGACCGGTGCGCAGATCGCTGACCGCTTTGGTCGGAAGGAACGCTGGGGTCGACTGGTCAAGGAGCGCGGGCTGCGGCTGCGCAACGAGGTGCCTGCAGGCGCGTCCGCTGCGCCCGACGAGCGTCGCGCGCACCTACGTACCAGGACTCCACCGGATTCGGTACGTGAAGCGGTGCGATGAGGTGGCTCATTAATGGGTGATTCGAGGATCTCGGTTTCTGGAACCTCCTGATGTAATCCAGAGCCGTCGGATGCGAAGCACGAAGGTCCCGTATCAGACTGTGCCCGTTCGTGTCGTTGCGCCCTCCACCACCCGAATTCGGACGCCGTTCTGTGTCGCTTAGCGTCACCCGCAGACCATGGCCCTCGCCAGCGGCTGGTTCGTCTCCGGACTCGCAGTGAAGGGGGATGGAGGGGCAAGAGATTCTTGCTACGGAAAGGAAGATCGAGGGCACGACTAGTGGGTGTCAGTGTGATGGTGTTGGATGGCCAGTGTGATCGAGGACGAAGGTTTTTCAGCGCCACGCCGGGCTCTGTTGCGTTACCTGAGGGTCGCTGAAAAATGCGACTCCAGAGTCTTCGCTGTAGACCTTCGACCTGCGGCTTTACCGTCGGGTCCTCATCGCCCCTACGAGGGGTAGCAACGGGTCCCAGCCGTGGGCCTGGCGGTGGGCCAGGAGTCCTCATCGCCCCTACGAGGGGTAGCAACCAGACCCGTTCATTTGTGCCGCGGTCGGCGCTGGCGGTCCTCATCGCCCCTACGAGGGGTAGCAACAATCTCTTCCATGCGGGTCCGTGACGCGGGCACCGGGTCCTCATCGCCCCTACGAGGGGTAGCAACACGGCAGTAGCTGGGGCAGCGAGCAGGGGTGAGGAGTCCTCATCGCCCCTACGAGGGGTAGCAACGTCAGCCGGTGGTGTCGGGCCGCGTCCTGGAGGACGTCCTCATCGCCCCTACGAGGGGTAGCAACATCAGCTCCCGGACGTCAGCGAACGCCACGAACTTGTCCTCATCGCCCCTACGAGGGGTAGCAACCTCGCACGGAGCGGGTTGACCGGCAGGTCAAGCGGGGGTCCTCATCGCCCCTACGAGGGGTAGCAACCCGCTGCGGCTTCCCGCTTACGCAGCGCACCCCACGTCCTCATCGCCCCTACGAGGGGTAGCAACAGGCCTACCTGGAAGACGCCGGACGCACCAACGAGGTCCTCATCGCCCCTACGAGGGGTAGCAACAACTGGACTTCCTTGATCAGGTCGGTGAACTTGTCCGTTCTCATCGCCCCTACGAGGGATAGCAACAGCAGCTGCTTTGTGACCTCCCGGCGGAACATGTGGTCCTCATCGCCCCTACGAGGGGTAGCAACACCGTGTGCAGCGCTACCATCACCCCCGGCCTGGGCGTCCCATCGCCCCTACGAGGGGTGGCAACGCCATGAGGTCACGGACCTGGCGGCTGCCGTGCAACACCGTCCTCATTGCCCCGGAGAGGGACGGCTTATGTCGGGTTTCCTTTGAGTAGTTTTGAGCACCACTCTTTATCGAACGTGTTTACGGTTTTCAGTGCTCTTACCAGTTTTCCTCATCTGGTGTAACGGAAACGCGTTATTTGGCCTTGGTCGGCCATCTTGCCGATCTGAGGCCTCTTTTGTCGGAGGCGGTTTCTACTGTGAGGCCTTGTCATCTGATGTTGTGTAAGGAGGTCGCCGGTGCGTCTTCGCGTAGCGGTTCACACCAGGGCCCCGTCTCTTGAGTGGAGAGAAGTGCTGCGCCCGGGGCGCGGCCTGGTCTATGAACTGCTCTCCTTCGGAGCGCCGGAGCTCGGAGCCCGGTTGCATGAACGTGGTTGGGGGGAAACCGGCATGGTTCCCTTCGGCCACAGCGCCCCTACCTTCCCGTCCGCCTCCCGGAGACGCGGTCGCTACTCCGCCGGTGGAACGGGAACTGTGGAGTTCACCAGCCCGGTCCCGGAGCTCGTCGAAGGTCTGGCCAAGGGCCTGGCCCGAGAGCACCTGTTGGACTGGGGCGGCACGGCGCTGCGGGTTCAGGGCGTCGATGTCATCGCCCCACCGAACTTCGCCTCCGGTAAGGCAGTGATGCGGACCTCCACCCCTGTGGTGATGAAGGGATCCGGGCACAACGAGCACGGCGAGCGCACCACGCGCCAGGCCTGGGTACTGCCGACAGAGCCCGAGTTCCCTGCCTACTTCGAAGGGAACCTGCGCCGCAAAGCGCAAACGATCGGTGTCGACCCCGATGTTTCGGTGCAAGCCATCACCTGGGTGGGCCCCAAACGCAGTTTCGCCGTCAGTCAGGGGCACAAACCCGGTGCGGCAATCGAGGCGGAGATCCACGGTGCTCCCGAGACCCTGCAGTGCATTTGGAGTTGGGGACTGGGTCAGGCCAACTCGGCCGGGTTCGGATGGGTGATCGCATGAGCACCACTGCCACCGGGCTCAGGGTGCACCTGACCGCGCACCCCTTTCAGCGGATCGGCGCCTTCGCCCTGTCCAGCCTCGTACATCGGACCCGAAAGAACCTGAAGCAGCTCACTCACCCGGTGGAGTTGACCGAAGAGGACCTGCGGGCCGCGAACACGAACATGACCCGAGACTTGGCGCGGACCACCGAAATCGCGGACAGCAAAGGTCCTCACGGTTTCTGGCTCGGCGCCAGCTACTTGTTCTGGCCCAACTGCCCGATCAACACCACCAACCGCAAATCCCTCCTGGGGCAAGGGCTCGAAGACAACCTGACTGCTTGGCGGCACCTGCCCGAGAACGACACGGTGGTGGATGCCCGGTGCGTCCTGTGTGATCAGTCGGCCTGTGGGTTCTACGGCAAGGTCGATGTCCCGCTGATGGAGAGCTCTTCCTACCGGAACACCACCATCCCCACGCATGAGGGGATGGCCCTCTGCCGGGGTTGCCTGCTCAGCTTCTACGCCCTGCCCTACGGATGCTCGATCTGGGGCGGGCGCGCCACCGCACTGCACACCTGGGACGACGACCTGCTGTGGGCACTGACCAAGTTCCAGGTCGACCAGACCCGCCGCCACGCCGTCACCGGCGCACCCGCCGGAACCCGCCCCTCCTACGCTCGCCAACTCGTGGCGCTGGGCCGAGTGCGCGGATACGAGGAGCGCGTCACCGACGGCGTGGAGCTCATGGTGTTCACCAACAGCAACAAGGAGCAGGACCTGGCCGTGCACGCCATGGACCAGCCCACCACCGCGTGGATCAGCGACCTGCCCAAACCGTCCCTTCACTGGTTGGGACGCGCCCACCGGTGGGAAAAGGTCCCCGGCCGCTCCATGCTCGCCCGCAACCTGTTCGACCTCCCCGAGAGGGTCATCCCCACCGTCTCCCACTTCCTACGCGAACGCGCCCTGAGCAAGGGCGGTATCTGCGCCCAGACCCCTCTGCTGTCCGCCACCTGTTCCGACTACGCCACGAAGGTGCTCCAGGTGTCTTCCACCGACATGGACCAGATCGACCAACTCGCCGCACGCATCGCCTCCGTCCTCAACACCGACGACGACAAGGAACTGAAGAAGTTCCTCCAGGCACGCAAGAAGCTCACGACCCTGCGTGCCTGGTTGCAGCGCCAGTCCGTCGACCGGACCCTGCGCACCCAGGAAGCGGCCCCCTTCATCACCCAGCGCCAGTGGCGGCTGCTCTTCGACGCCGAGGACCGGGTCTTCCTCCACCGGGACCTGTTGTTCATCGGGGTCCTCAACCACCTGCACGAACTCAAGCCCTCCTGGCGCGGACACGACCACGACGACGTGAGCACCGACGACCTCATCACCGAAACCGACCTGGAAGCGGAGAACGACGCATGACCTACCTCGTGGGCAAGATCGCCCTGGACATCACCGCCGGCGCCCCCAACAACGGTCGTGGCGAGGACAACATGTCCAAGGTCAAATACCTGACCATCGGCCGCGGCGAACGCGTCCCCTACATCTCCGCCCAGGCCTTCCGCCGCTGGTGGCGTGACTCCCTGCCCCTGGCCGAGAAGCGCTCCCCGGTCACCCGCTCGGGCACCGGCAAGAAGCAGCAGGCCTACACCGACGGGCGCCCGGACCTGTACCTCGACGATGACCTGTTCGGCTACATGGTCGCCACCAAACAGGGCAACTACCAGCGCGACACCGTGCTCGCCACGGGCACCCTGGTGGCGCTGCCTGCCAAGCGCATCGTGGCCGACTTCGGCACGATGAGCCGCGGCTTCCCGGCCGACGCCGACCCGGTCATCCACGAACACGAGCACTACACCGCCGAGATGGCCGCTGACATGTTGGTGGACCTGCCCCGGGTGGGTACGTTCGAACAGGACGGCGGCGGGCTGCGCAAGGCGCTCTCCCCGGCCTCGGCCGATGCAGCGGTCGAGGCCGGTGCCAGCGAGTATGTGCTGCGCGGCGTCGAGTCGCTGCGCCTGCCGATCCAGGAGCGCCGCCGCCGCGCCGCCGTTTTGCTGCGCACCCTGGCCCAGGTTCAGGGCGGGGCCAGCCGGGCCCTCCACTACGGCGACCGGGCCCCCTCCTTCGTACTGTTGGCCCCGCTCAAGGGCGGCAACAACCCCTTCACCCGTGTGCTGGCCGCCGGGCCACAGGGGGCGTTCTTCGACACGGTGGTCTTCGCCGAGGAGCTGCGGGCCTGGTCCGATGAGCTGGATGGTCCTGTACACATCGGTTGGGCGCCCGGGTTCCTGGGGGCTCAGCGTGACCAAGCTCGTCAGGACCTGGCCGAGGAGATCACCGCTGGTCGGGTGGTGATCGACCACCCCCGTACCGTGCTGGGGGCGCTGGCCAAGGAGATCGAGGCGGGGCAGCGCGACGCCTGGTTCGAGGACGCGACCGTATGACCAGCGCACTCCAGATCACCATCGACGCTCCGGTGGCTTCGTTTCGTAACCCCCTGTACTCGGGGGTTCAGGTCACTCTGCCCTGCCCACCGCCGTCCACCGTCGCTGGCCTGCTGGCCGCCGCGGTGGGCGGCTGGGACCGCATGCCCCCCGACGCCCGCTTCGCCATGGCCTTCACGGCCCAGGGCAAGGGCGTGGACCTGGAGACCTTCCACCCTCTGGCCAAAGCGGGCAAGAAGCCCGCCCCCACACCGAAGGACCACGAGTTCCTCGCCCGCACCACCCTCACCCTGTGGGTACTGGACCACCTGGACCTGTGGGAGCGGGCGCTGCGCCGCCCGGTCTGGCCGCTACGGCTGGGCCGCAGCCAGGACCTGGCCTCGGCCCACACCCGTCGCGTCACCCTGCACCCTGGGCAGGGCACCCAGGGCCACGCCCTGCTGCCCGCCGAGGCGTCCACGTCAGGGATGCAGTTGCGGATGCCGCACTCCATCAGCGCTGACCGCTCCCGTATCCAGTGGGGCACCTACCGCTACGCCTCCCAAGGGAGCCGCGCCCACATCGACTCCCCGTGGCACACCAGTGATGGTCAAGCGGTCGTCCCCCTAGCCCCCGTCCACCCCAACGCCGGTTCCAGCAAGCCTGTTGAGCTGGCCCACATCTGGGCCAAGAGCGCCGACAAACGCGCCCAGCCTCCCCAACAGGGGGAGGCGCTGACCACCCATCTGCAAGCCACCACCCGAGCCTTGGACACGCTGCACTCACGCATCGGCCCCCTTCCCGAGACCGACGGCCAGTTCTGGAACCGGGCCAGGCTCGCCTGCCTGTTCCACGACGCGGGCAAGGTCCCCGACGGCTTCCAGACCATGGTGGGCAACCCCCCACCCACACAACCCTGGGGCAAGCGACACGAGATCTACTCCCTCGCCTTCGTCGAACACGTCCTGGCCCATCTCCCCGAAGACGAACGCACCCGGATCGGACTGGGCGTCGTGACCCACCACCGCCCCCTGGCCGGGGGAGAGGGGTCCATCCGCAACGAAGCACGCCCCCTGATCCGCCCCGAGGACTTCCACGACCACTTCGCCCCCGTGGACTCCACTTCGGCCAACGCTCTGGCCATCTGGCTGGCCCGGGCCGCCGACGTCCCCGTTCCGCAGGAGGTCACCCCCCAGGAGCTGGCCCAGGCCGGGCACCGATTGTTGAACCGCATCCTCACGCACTGGGAACGCGGGCAGAGCCCTGATGAGGCGGCCGGCCTGAGCGCCCTCCTGCTCCAAGGAGCCATCACCCTGGCCGACCACGTCGCCTCGGCTCACGGCCACCTCCTCACCGACCACCCCTTGACCAGCATCGACTACCCCACACAGCTGCGCTCGACCTTGAAGGCCAAAGGTGCCCACACCTACGCGCACCAGGAACAGGCACACACCACGACCACCCACATGGTGCTGCGCGCCCCCACTGGCCAGGGCAAGACCGAAGCCGCTCTGCTGTGGGCCACCACCCACACCCAGCACTCAGCACACGAAACGGGAGGCACACCCCGCCTGTTCTACGCCCTGCCCTACCTGGCCTCCATCAACGCCATGGCCACCCGCCTACGTGAGGACCTCGACCACGATCAGGTCGGCGTCGTCCACTCCCGTGCCGCGAGCTTCTACCTGTCCACCGCCACCTGCGACACCACCCAGGCTGACCGAACCCGAACCGACCGGCAGCACGCCTCCCGCGCGGTGGCTCAGGCCAACGCCAGCCGCCTGTTCCGCGAACTCGTGCGTGTCACCACCCCCTACCAGCTCCTGCGCGGGGCCCTGGGCGGTACCGCGCACTCCTCCACCCTCCTGGACAGCGCCAACTCCACGTTCGTCTTCGACGAACTCCACGCCTACGAGCCCCGCCGCCTCGGCATGATCCTGGCCATGATGGAACTGTGGGTCCGCCTGGGCGGGCGCATCGCCGTTCTGTCCGCGACCCTGCCCGACCGGCTCCTGGAGACCATCCGTGCGGCCCTGGGGCCAGACCACAAGGTCCAACTGGTCGAACCCGACAGCGACCACACCTGGCCGCGCCGCCACCGACTGCACCTGCGCGAGGAACACCTCACCGGCCCCGCCAGCATCGAAGAGATCACGGGCGCACTGCGCGCGGGACACAGCGTGGCCGTCATCGCCAACAACGTCGCTGACGCCTGGTACCTGTACGACCAACTCGCGCCGCTCGCCCGAGAACTCCATGGCGAGGACGCGGCCCTCCTCCTGCACTCGCGCTTCAAGACCGGCGACCGCAACCGGATCGAGGAGGCCATCCGAGAGCGGTTCGGCACCCGCACCACACCCCGCCAACCCGGGCTGCTGGTAGCCACCCAGGTCGTCGAGGTGTCCTTGGACGTCGACTTCGACGTCCTGCACACCTCCGCCGCACCCCTGGAAGCACTCCTGCAGCGCTTCGGCCGTGTCAACCGCGTCGCGGCCCTCGAGCACCCGGCGCCGGTCGTCGTCCACCGCCCCCACTACGCCCCCAGAGGCAAGTCCGGCCCCGACTGCGCTGACAAGGTCTACGACGCCGAACCCACCCAGCTGGGCTGGGACATCCTGGTCCGTCACCAGGATGGCGAACTCGACGAGCAGCTGTTCACCGCCTGGCTCGACGACATCTACAACGGCCCCTGGGGCAAGAGGTGGCAGGACCACACCGACGCCTCCCAAGAGCTCTTCCGCGACCAGTTCCTGGCCTTCGACGAGCCACTCAACGACACCACAGCTCTCTCGAAGGCCTTCGACGAGATGTTCGACGGCGTCGAAGGCATCCTCGCCAAGGACCGCAAGGACTACAAAGACGCCCTCCAGAACACCTCCCCCGGAGAGGAACGCGGCACGGGCAAATTGCTGGCCTCCCAGTACCTGATCCCGCTGCCGCACTACGCCCGAGCGTTGGGCACCTGGGACCACACCCTCAACGTCCTGGTCATCGACGCCGAATACGAAGCGGACCGCGGTCTGATCGCCATCCACCCGCCCGGCAACGCGGGCAACACCTACCAGCCCGGGGTGCTCCTGTGATCAGCGCCGAGGACGTCGGCGGCGTCCACGTCAAGTACCTCCACCACTGCCCACGCCAACTCTGGCTGTTCGCCCGCGGCTTCCGCCCCGAGGCCACCAGCGCCACCGTCCAGCTCGGTGAAGCCGTCCACGACACCTCCTACCGCCGAGCCCACCCCGTCGACCTGGGCTCGGCACGCCTGGACGACCTCGACGGGAACCTGTGGGTACACGAGACCAAATCCTCCTCGCGCCCCAGCTCGGCCGACGAGGCCCAGGCCATCCACTACTGCTACCGGCTCCGCCTCGTCGGTGTCGACGCCCAGGGCGCGATCCTGCGCTACCCCAAAACCCGCCGCACCCAACGCATGCCCTACGAATCCACCTGGGACGAACGAGCCCGCTCAGACATCGCCCAGGTGCGCACCACCGTCGCCCAACCCCTCTCACCGCCCAGGCTGGCCCGCACCCGATGCCGGGGATGTAGCTACTTCGACTACTGCTGGAGCCAGTGATGCCGACCGCAGCCCGCACCTACTGGCTCACCACGAGCTGTCGCATCCGACGCAAGGACCAGTCCCTGGTCATCGAACGCGAACACGGCGAACACGTACGCATCCCCATCACTGATGTGCGCGACCTGATCGCCTGCAAACCCGTCGACGTCAACACCTCCGTGGTGAGCCTGCTCAACCAGCACCACATCAACGTGCACCTGCTCAGCTACTACGGCGACTACACCGGATCCCTGACCGCCGCTGACACCGCCACCTCCGGAGAAACCGTCATCGCCCAGGTGGCACTAGCCACCGACCCTGAGCGGGCCATGCCCATCGCCCGCGACATCGTGCGCGCCACCGCCTTCAACGTGCGCCGCATCATCGACCGGCCCCTGCTCAAAGCCCCCTACACAGTTCTCAAGAGCAAAGCCGAGGACGCACCCGACACTGCCTCGCTCATGGGATTGGAGGGCAACTTCCGTCGCTCGGCCTGGGAAGTTCTGGACACCAAACTCCCTGACTGGCTGCAACTGCACGGACGCAGTCGCCGCCCGCCCAAGAACGCCGGAAACGCCTTCATCAGCTACGTCAACGGCATCGTCTACGCCCGCACCGTGACCGCGCTGCGTCTGACCCCACTCCACAGCGGTATCGCCTTCCTGCACAGCACGATGGAACGCCAACGGCACTCCCTGGCCCTGGACCTGGCTGAGATGTTCAAGCCGATGTTCTCCGAACGCCTGCTGTTGCGCATGGCTACGCGCAACCAGCTCAAACCGCACCACTTCGACATCGACTCCAACCAGGCCATGCTCAGTGACACAGGCCGCAAACTGGTCGTTGCCGCGGTCCGCGACGAGTTCGCGACCACCGTCAACCACCGCGAGCTCAAACGACCGGTGGCCTACGACGAACTGCTGCACCTGGAGGCCCTCAAAGTGACCCGGGCCTGTTTGGAAGGCGATACCTACAAGCCCTTCAGGATCTGGTGGTGATGCGCACGTGCACGTCGTGGTCGTCTACGACACCGCTGCCGAACGCAACCCGCAGATCCTGCGGACCTGTCGCTTGTACCTGCACCACGTGCAGCGCAGCGTCTTCGAAGGGCAGTTGAGCCCTGCGCAGTTCAAACGCTTCGAGAGCGCGGTCAAGGATGTCATCGATGATGGATACGATCACGTTCTGGTTTACACGTTCCCGCCGGGGGTGGTGCCGCAGCGGCTGGCGTGGGGGATCGCCAAACCCGAGCCGAGTGACATTCTGTGAGAGGGCGATGCTGGTGACGAGGTGTCGGTTTTCAGCGGCGCACCGGCTTCTGCTGCACTACCGGAGGGTCGCTGAAAAAAGTGGCCTTCGGGCTCGCGCTGTGGAGCTTGGACCTGCGGCTTTACTCTCGGGTCCTGATCGCCCCTACGAGGGGTAGCAACGACCGAGCTTCTTGTTGATCTTGTACCGGCCGACGTCCTGATCGCCCCTACGAGGGGTAGCAACCCCCACCACCACCCACACCAACCGGCGGCCCCACCGTCCTGATCGCCCCTACGAGGGGTAGCAACAGTCCATCTCCCGGGATCAGCCGACCGCGAACCAGACGTCCTGATCGCCCCTACGAGGGGTAGCAACGCCGCGACGCGCTCAGAGAGCCGCTGGCGATCCCGGTCCTGATCGCCCCTACGAGGGGTAGCAACGCGGGCCACTCTGTTTTCAGGAGTTCTTCAGGGCCTGTCCTGATCGCCCCTACGAGGGGTAGCAACATGATGTCGGGGACTTCCTCCAGCCAGATCACCCAGTCCTCATCGCCCCTACGAGGGGTAGCAACAAGGCGCCGGTGGAGGCGAGCAGCCACCCCTGGAACGTCCTCATCGCCCCTACGAGGGGTAGCAACTCAGCAGGTAGGCGGTGTGTGAGAGCTCCACCCGGGTCCTCATCGCCCCTACGAGGGGTAGCAACGGGTGTGGCGCCCGCACCGTGGGCCGGGGTGCCCCGGTCCTCATCGCCCCTACGAGGGGTAGCAACACCTGTCCACCCTGCTCACCGCAGGCGACCAGGTGTCCTCATCGCCCCTACGAGGGGTAGCAACTACAGGTCATGGATGGTGCCGTTGTCGATCCCCCAGGTCCTCATCGCCCCTACGAGGGGTAGCAACACCGCGTTCACCATCCTCAGCAACGAGGTGCGGCAGGTCCTTATCGCCCCTACGAGGGGTAGCAACCGAGCCTGGGCCTGGACGGCCTGGAGCTGCTGGGCGTCCTCATCGCCCCAGTGAGTTGCTTGGTTGCGATCTGCCCTGGCCGAGATGATGAGGTTCACCGACGCGGGGCGGCGTTCGCACCGGACCGGGCTGGCCGAGGCCCCCGAAGTCGCCAGGGCCTCCCGGTCGGGGCACACCATCCCGGGGATGAAGCGCGTCTACGAGCTGGTCACTCTGGAGAGGAAGAAGTGCGAACTCCAAGGTGGCCGTAGAGCGGTGGAGACAGGGCGTGGGCGCTCTCATCGACGGGATCGGTTGTTCGGTGGGGCACCGATGCTGGGTGGGCGCCACCGTGGAAACGACGAAAGCGGGCTCCCGTGGGAACCCGCTTTCGCGTGATGTGGGCGATACAGGACTCGAACCTGTGACCCCTACCGTGTCGAGGTAGTGCTCTAGCCAACTGAGCTAATCGCCCTTATGGAAATGTGGTGCGCGTGGAGCCGGAGACGGGAATCGAACCCGTGTGCAGGGATTTGCAGTCCCTTGCCTCAACCACTCGGCCACTCCGGCATGCAAGCACGGGGGAGCCGCGTGGCACCCATGCGTGCCTTACTCCGAGCGGACGACGGGATTCGAACCCGCGACCCTCACCTTGGCAAGGTGATGCTCTACCAGCTGAGCCACGTCCGCGTGTGCCCGGGGTGTTGCCCCGAACCCGATCCGATTGTGCCACCTGGGGAGGCACAAGGCGAATCGTCTCGAGCGGACGACGGGATTCGAACCCGCGACCCTCACCTTGGCAAGGTGATGCTCTACCAGCTGAGCCACGTCCGCGCGGCGAGTGTGTCGGCGGGCCTCCGGGGCTTCCCGGTGCCGCGTCCCTCGCTGCGTTAGGAACTCTAGCGGAAGTTCCGGGGAAGTGCGAAATCGTCTTCCCCAGGGGCTTTCGCGCCCTGCCGTGGCAGGCCGGACCGGCCCGCCCCGGCGGCAGGAGCTACTTCTCCACGTGTGCGGGGGAGGACGGCATGTCGGGGCGCGGAGGGGCGGACAGGTACTGGCCGACCCGCTCGATCACCTTGTTCATCTCGTAGGCGATCAGGCCCACGTCGCTGTCGGCGTCGGACATCAGGGCCATGCAGGCGCCCTCGCCCGCGGCGGCCACGAAGAGGAAGGCCCGGTCCATCTCGATGATGCTCTGGCGGATGTTCCCGGCGGAGAACTGCTTGCTGGCCCCTCCCGCGAGACTGTGCAGCCCGGAGGCGATCGCCGAGAGGTGTTCGGCGGCGGGCCGGTCGAGCCCGCTGGAGGTGGCCATGAGGAGCCCGTCCGTGGACAGGACGATGGCGTGTTGGGTGCCCGAGGCGCGGGTGAGGAGGTCGTCCAGCAGCCAGCTGAGTTCGCCGCGGGCGGTGCTCGGTGGGGTCATGTCTCTCTTCGCTGTGTCTGGTGCGGTCGTGGGCGAGGGGGCACGCGTGTACCGGCAGGGGAGGACGCTGCCACCGGTCCCGCATAAGCGTTGCCCAGATGATAGTCATTCGTAACTTATCTGTCCGGCACAAGCCATCGTTTCCGGGTGGTCCACCGTCCCGAAACGGGGGCTGTGACCTGCGTTGACACCCTGCCAAAACCCGTCGCGCCACCGGACCGGCGGCCGGTGCCGGACAGAGGCCTTGTCAGGCCCCTCCCCGGGGGGTAGGGCATCGCCCGGCGGGACGGGGCGCGGAAGTGGCAGGATTCGGGGTGTCACCGGCCCGACCAGGGGCCCAGAGAACGTGTGGGGGTTGGTATGAGGGTGTGGATCGCGGGTGCCGGACACGGTCGCGGCGCCGTGCTGGACGAGAGGGACGCACTGATCCCCGTGGCCGACCACGGGATCACCGTCGGAGACGGCGTCTTCGAGACGGTGCGCGCGCAGAACGGGCGGCCGTTCGCGCTCACCCGCCACCTGAAGCGGCTGGCCCGCTCCGCTCGGGGGCTGGGCATGGACGAGCCGGACCTGGAGCTGATCGCGGACGGCGTCGCCCAGGCGGTGGCCGCCAACCCCGAGATGACCGACGCCCGGGTGCGCATCACCGTCACCGACGGGGTCGGGCCACTGGGATCGGACCGGGGTCAGGGCGAGCAGACCGCCATCGTGGCGCTGGGCCCCTTCCCCGGGATCGCCCCCTCGACGAAGGTGGCCCTGGCCCCCTGGCCCCGCAACGAGTTCGGCGCGCTCGCCGGGCTGAAGACCACGTCCTACGCGGACAACGTGCGCGCGCTCGCGTACGCGCGGGAACGGGGTGCGAGCGAGGCGGTCTTCCGCAACATCGCGGGCAACCTGTGCGAGGGCACCGGCAGCAACGTCTTCGTGGTGCTCGACGACCGGCTGGTCACCCCGCCGCTCTCGGCCGGTCCGCTGGCGGGCATCACCCGTGAACTCGTCCTGGAGTGGTTCGGCGGGGACGAGGAGGACGTCCCTATGGAGCGGCTCCCCGAGATCTCCGAGGCCTTCCTGACCTCCACCGGCCGTGACGTCCAGGCGATCCTCGACATCGACGGACGCCAGGTGTCGGCGGAGCCAGGGCCGGTCACGAGGAAGGCGATGGCGGTGTTCGCGGAGCGCTCCGCGGCCGACATCGACCCGTGACGGCATGACGGAGGACGGCGCCCCGGCGCCGTCCTCTTCGTTCCCGACCCCTGGGTGCTCCCTAGGAGTGGAGGTGCTGCTGGATCTCCTCGTCGAGGTCCACGAACTGGCCCTCCTGGCCCGCCGGGACGATCTCGTAGGTGCGGTGGAGGAACTCCGCCAGCGGTGAGACCTGGGTGTCGAACTCGGCCTGGCCGAAGGGCGAGGACAGCGCGATGCTGACCGAGCGGTCGCCGCTCTCGTCCTTGGAGGGCCACACGCGGACGTCGCCCTCACCGACGGGGCGGACGATGCCCACGGTGAGGAGCTCGCGCGCGAAGATCCACTCGACGGGGTTGTCCTCGCCGGTGTGGAACGCGACGCGGATCGCGTACGGGTCGTCAGCGCTGTAGTCGAGTCGCGCGACCAGGGGAACCGCGGTGCGCTCCGGGACCACGAGTCGCAGGCCCAGCTCGGCGGTGGCAGTGGTGTCGCTACTGTTCATGTTCGCCAAACCTTTTCTCGTCCGGCCCAGAGTCCTGGGGCGCGGGCCGGTTGCCGCCTCACTCGCTCCTACGCGGCTGTCCGCGGACTATGACGTGAGTACGGGAACTTTCTTGGTCGGTGGGACCGGAGATCTCGCTGCCCGCCCAGCGGGGCCAGCGCGCCGCCTGGCGGCACCACGATCCTTCGTCACTGTAATGACCAGGGGAAACCAAAGATTTCCCCATGATGAGTGGCCCGTGTCACGCGGAGGTCGATCCGCGGTCACGAAGGGAGGGGCCACGGGGGCGGGAACTCCTACTCATTGCGGGGATCATGGCTGACCGGGGAGCCTCGTGGGAACCCGTTGACCAGCATATGTGACCTCGATCACGTGACTTCGTGCCCGCTGGGCGGGTTTGTGTGCGTCGAACACTCCCGGAGATGCGCTAGAGTTTTTCTTGTCAGGCCGACGAGGCCGGACAGAGCGGCACACAGGGGCGATTAGCTCAGTTGGCTAGAGCGCATCGTTCACACCGATGAGGTCACTGGTTCGAGTCCAGTATCGCCCACAGTGCGGAGGGGCCCGGTTCGTATCACACGAACCGGGCCCCTCTTTTTTTGTTTTGGTCGGGTCAAGCTCGGGCAACGTGCGCGTATGCGTCCCCGTGCGGGTTTCGGAGGTGGTGTGGTCCCGGAAAGGTCCGCACCCATTCGGGGGTCAGTCCGGGGGAGCGGCGCGTCCACGGCGCGCGGCCCTGGCGGCCCTGCGCTCGCGGCGGCGCTCCAGGAGCTGTTCCCT
Organism: Nocardiopsis sp. NPDC058789; assembly: GCF_042745575.1. Classification (NCBI taxonomy): domain Bacteria; kingdom Bacillati; phylum Actinomycetota; class Actinomycetes; order Streptosporangiales; family Nocardiopsidaceae; genus Nocardiopsis; species Nocardiopsis sp. NPDC058789. Next base: position 184,903 of record NZ_JBHYOW010000013.1, on the reverse strand, counting down.
GGTCCTCAGCGCCCACCTCTCGCCCCGGCGGGTCCACACCCGGGCGGGCCTCAGCAGCCGGTGCGCCCAGCGGAACTCGGTGCTGAGGATCAGGAGTCCGAGGAGGATCGAGGCGATCCCGGGCCCGGGGACGACCAACATGACGACCCCGGCCAGGATGACGACGGTGCCCACGGTTCCGACCAGGACGCGCCACGGGAGGTGCAGGGCCGGGTGGGTGTGCATGCGTCTGCGGAACAGGCGGAGCCGTGCGCGCAGGCGCCTCCACCGTCGTACACGGGCATGGCGAGTGGGGGATGTCTCCGGGGCCGGTGGCCCGCTCGGTGGGCTCGGTGACATGCGCTCACAGTATTCGGTCGATGCGACTGGTGCTTTCGGGTCGGGCTGGGTCGTCGTGATCGGATGTCTGCTGATTCTCACCGATCTCGCGGGTCGGATCAATGGTTCCTCCGACGGCTGTGGAGAAACCCCGGAAAACGTGATGATCCATGACAGAACCTTCCGGTGTGCACGGGTTCGTCCTCGTCAGAGGGTGGGTCGGCGGTCTCTTCGCCTCTGCGCCCACGACCAGTCGTGCGGCCGAATTCCACGACCGAATCACGACTGTTTCGCCCCTGGGCGTTGTTTCCGGCGCACCCGTCGGATCGGCCGGGCCCCTGTGGACAACCAGAAGCACCCCCCTCCCGGAGCCGATAGCATCGGGGGTGCGAAACACCTGCGTCCGCGCACCCACGCGGGCGGGTTCGCGTCCACGACATCGACGTAAATCCCTAGGAGTCACCGTGTCCGCCGCGTCTGAGCTGCACATCACCCTCGCCGGAACCCCGCGTGCGGTGGCGGCCACGACCACCGCGGGCCAGGCGCTGGAGGCGGACGGCAGGACCGTGATCGCCGCCCTGGTCAACGGTGAGCCCCGCGACCTCGCCCGGGAGCTCTCCGACGGCGACGTCGTCGAGCCGATCGCGATCGACTCCGAGGAGGGGCGGGCGATCCTGCGCCACTCCACCGCGCACGTCCTCGCCCAGGCCGTCCAGGAGCTCTTCCCGGAGGCCAAGCTCGGCATCGGCCCGCCCGTCGAGAACGGCTTCTACTACGACTTCGACGTCGCCGAGCCCTTCACCCCCGCCGATCTCAAGAGCATCGAGAAGAAGATGCAGCAGATCATCAAGCAGGGGCAGCGGTTCGACCGCCGCGCCGTCTCCGACGACGACGCCCGCGCCGAACTGGCCACCGAGCCGTACAAGCTGGAGCTGATCGGTCTCAAGGGCGGCGCGGCCGAGGCCGCCGAGGGCGCGTCCGCCGAGGTCGGCGCCGGTGAGCTCACGATCTACGACAACGTCCACCCGCGCACCGGCGAGCTGTGCTGGAAGGACCTGTGCCGTGGGCCGCACATCCCCACCACCAAGGTGATCCCGGCCTTCAAGCTCATGCGCACCGCCGCCGCCTACTGGCGCGGCAAGGAGACCAACCCGCAGCTCCAGCGCGTCTACGGCACCGCCTGGGAGACCAAGGACCGGCTCAAGGAGTACCTGGCCTTCCTGGAGGAGGCCGAGAAGCGGGACCACCGCAAGCTCGGCTCCGAGCTCGACCTCTTCTCCATCCCGGACGAGATCGGCTCCGGCCTGGCCGTCTTCCACCCCCGTGGCGGCATCATCCGCCGGGTGATGGAGGACTACTCCCGCAAGCGCCACGAGGAGAGCGGGTACGAGTTCGTCTACTCGCCGCACGCCACCAAGAGCGCCCTGTTCGAGAAGTCAGGCCACCTGGACTGGTACGCGGAGGGCATGTACCCCCCCATGCAGCTCGACGGCGGTCAGGACTACTACCTGAAGCCGATGAACTGCCCGATGCACAACCTGATCTTCGACGCGCGCGGGCGTTCCTACCGCGAGCTGCCGCTGCGCATGTTCGAGTTCGGCACGGTGTACCGGTACGAGAAGTCCGGTGTGGTGCACGGCCTGACCCGGGCCCGGGGCTTCACCCAGGACGACGCGCACATCTACTGCACCCGTGAGCAGATGGCGGACGAGCTCGACTCGCTGCTCACCTTCGTGCTGGAGCTCCTGCGCGACTACGGCCTGGAGGACTTCTACCTGGAGCTGTCCACCAAGGACCCGGAGAAGTACGTCGGTGACGACGCCAGCTGGGAGGAGGCCACCGACACCCTGCGTCAGGCCGCCGAGAAGCAGGGGCTCGAACTGGTCCTGGACCCGGGCGGCGCCGCCTTCTACGGCCCCAAGATCTCCGTGCAGGCCAGGGACGCCATCGGCCGCACCTGGCAGATGTCCACCATCCAGCTGGACTTCAACCTGCCCGAGCGCTTCGACCTGGAGTACACCGCCGCCGACGGTTCCCGTCAGCGCCCGGTGATGATCCACCGCGCCCTGTTCGGCTCCATCGAGCGGTTCTTCGCCGTCCTGCTGGAGCACTACGCCGGAGCGTTCCCCGCGTGGCTGGCCCCGGTGCAGGCGGTGGGCATCCCCATCGCGGACGAGCACGTCCCCTACCTCCAGGAGGTCGCCGCCAAGCTGCGCGCGGAGGGGATCCGGGTCGAGGTCGACGCCAGTGACGACCGGATGCAGAAGAAGATCCGCAACGCCCAGAAGCAGAAGGTCCCCTTCATGCTGCTGGCCGGTGACGAGGACATCAGCAAGGAAGCGGTCTCCTTCCGCTACCGCGACGGCTCCCAGAACAACGGTGTGCCCGTGGACGAGGCGGTGGCGGAGATCGTCGCCGCCGTCCGCGAGCGCCGCCCGTAGGGGCCGCGCCAGGGCGTGCGCGCCCCGAGGACGAGAGGAGCGCCCGTCCCCCGTGCGGGGGCGGGCGCTCCGTCGTGGCGGGGAGGGGTCGGTCAGTCGCGCTCACGCGGGCTCTTCGCGTCCTTCGGCCCGTCCTTGAAGAGGTCCTCACGGGAGATCTGCGCGGTGGCGTCGGGGTCCGGGGTGGTCTCCTCCTCGTCGTCACGGAACAGGTCCGCGCGCGAGATGCGGTGCGTGGCGTTGGGGTCGCTCATGGGGTACTGCTCCTTGTGCGTTGGGGTACGCCGGATTTTATCGGCCCCTTCCGACACCGACGCACCCTCGGGGGCGGCGCACACGGCCGGGCCGGGGCGCGTGGTGCGGTTCAGGAGCCGGCGGTGTCGCGCGCCCAGGCCCGGGCGGGGACCCGGCTCACCAGATCGATCAGGTAGTCCGCCGCCGCGAGGGCACGGTCGGGGTCCAGGCGCAGGGTCGCCCAGGTCAGGGCGTGGCCGCCGGTGAAGCGCACCGGGAAGGAACGCGACCGGCAGTCGGACAGCAGCCAGGAGACGGTGTCGTGGTCCAGGACCGCCTCCCGGAAGCGGTCGTCGGAGCCGACGGTGCGGAAGGCCTCCGCGAACGCCGCGCGGACCTCCTCCGGGCCGCCGCTGGCGTCGAGGGAGACGGTGCGGGCCAGGTCGCGTCGTCGGATCTCCAGGTCGGCGCCGGGACCCGGGGTGTGCACGGCCACGACGCGGTGGGTGTGCCGGGGGCTCCCGGCGCCTCGCCGCGCGTTCGAATCGGCGTGGGTGAGCTCGAACATGGTGACCAGGTGGGTGCCGCGCCGACCGGTGAGCACGTGTCGCACGCGCGGGTCGCGGCCGTGCAGGGCGGCCGGGAGGATCGCCTCCTCCAGGGGACGCGGATGGTGCTCGGTGTAGTGCCATCCGTGTCCACGGGCCCACCCCTGGAGCTCGGTGACCCGTTCCTTGCGAAAGTGCGCGGCCACCGTGATGGCCCCGGCCGACACCACGACGGCGACCAGGGCGATCAGGGAGAGTGCGCCTTCCATCCGGTGTCTCCTCCGGTGGGGAAAAGGTGAGGGACCGGGGGACCCGAGGCGGGCCCGCCGTGGCGGGCCGGGTCTCCGCGAGCCCGAGGTTCAGGGGCCCGCACCGGCCGTCTGGCTCCATTCTGTGCCGATGGACGGCCCTTGTCACCCCTTGGGCCGGTACTCCCGTCCGCTCGGATCCGTGCACGCTCCGTGACCGAGGCTTCCCGGTGTCCCGGAGCCACCACGGGCGGGACCTCCGGGGCCGGGGCCGCGTACGGCCCGAACGCACGGAAACACGGTCGGGACGGGTGTCGGGAGCGGCCCCGCAGGCCCCGGGGGTGCGCCGCGACCCTCACGGCCCCGCACCCTCCCGGGCGCGTGGGCGAAGGCGTGTCCGGAACCGGCCAGCGGGTTCTCCGGAGAACCAGGTTCCGGCGGCGGCCGCCACGGAGCTCAGGTGCACCGTGCGTAGTCGACGGAGAACTCCGCGTCGGACACGCTGTAGCAGACCCCGACCGACGGGGCCTCGTCCACCTCCCCGCCTCGATCGCTCCCGTGGACGACGAGGAGCCCGGTCGCCGGGGCGCCCTCGAAGCCCACGGAGAAGCGGACACCCGCGTCGTCGGCCCCCTCGGTTCGGACACGGCTGGGGGAGTACTCCCCGCCCTCGGTGAGGACGCTGAACCGTTCCTCGGAGATCCCGTACGCGTCCCCGGCCTCCGGGGCGACGACCTCGCCGTGGAGGACCAGTGCGCCGGAAGGGGAGCGCTCGGGGGGCGAGACCCGGATGATTGAGCCTCCGGGAGCCCCCAGGGTGAACTCGGCCCGGTGGCCCCGCCCGCCGGGGCCGCCGCTCCCGAGCACCACCACGCTGCGGCGTCCGGCACCGGTCGCCGTGTCGGTCGCTTCCGGAGGGGGCCAGTCGCCTGCCCGGGGCGCCACGTCTCCGGCACCGCCCACCCCGGACATCCCGATCCGCTCGGGTTCCGCTCCACCGTGCCGCACGCCCACGACCGCGCCCGCCGTGACGACCACGGCCACCGTCAGGGCGGCGGCACCCCGGCGCAGGACCCGGCGGTGCCGTGGCGCGCCGCCGACCACGGGACCGGGGGAGGAGCACCCGTCACGCGTGACCCGGAGGGCCACCGCCCCCGCGCCCGGCAGTCCGCGCCCGTCGCCCAGGGCACGCAGGATCTCGTGCGGGGCGGGCCGGTACCCCGGGAGGGGGCTCACGGACGCGCGCACCAGTGACAGCAGTTCCGGGGGCACGCCGTCCAGGGCGGCCTCACCGCGCAACACCCGCCGCACGGCGGTCTCGGAGCTCCCCGGTCCGAAGGGGTTGCGGCCGGTCGCCGCGTAGGCGGTCAGCTGGCCCCAGGCGAACACGTCCGAGGCGGCCGTGGCGGGCGCGCCCCGGAAGCGTTCGGGGGCGATCCAGCCCGGGGTTCCCATCACCCCCGCGAGCCCGGGGTGGGCGGTGCCGTCCAGGGTGCGGGCGATACCGAAGTCCAGGACCCTCGGACCGTCGGGGGAGAGGATGACGTTGCTCGGCTTGAGGTCGCGGTGGACGATCCCGGCGGCGTGGATGTCGGCCAGGGCGGAGGCCATCCCGGCGGCGAGCCCGGTCAGGGCGGCGCCGCGCAGGGGACCGACCCGCTCCACCTGTTCCCTGAGCGTGGGTCCGTCCACGTACGCGGTGGCCAGCCAGGGGACCTCCGCCTGGGGATCGGCGCCCGCGAAGGCGGGGACGAACGGGCTGCGGACCCGGCTCAGAGTGGCGACCTCCCTGGCGAACCGCGACCGGAACTCGGGTTCGTCCGCCAACTCGGGGTGCACGGCCTTGACCGCGACGGGGGAACCGAACCGGGGACGCGCGAGGTAGACGGTGCCCATCCCCCCGGACCCCAGCCGTCCGACCAGGCGGTGCGGGCCCAGGCGCGCGGGGTCGTGCGCGCCCAGGGGCCGCACGACCGGGCCGGGCCTACCCATCCCGCGCCTCACGCCCGAGGACACGGGCCCGGCGGCCCCCGGCGGTGGGGGGCGGCGGGGCCGGCCCGGAAGGCGGGGAGCCGACGGAGGAAGGGGGTGTCACGGTGTCGAAACCTCGGGGGGTAGGGGGTCCGATGCGGCCCCATTCTCCCAGTGACGGGGTGGTCACACACGAAGGGGCTCCAGCACGGTTGACGCGCCCGGCCCCCGAAAGGTTCGGGCCCAGACGTGACGCGGCCCCGGGGACGCCGTTGTCTCCGGGGCCGCGGGTCGGGGTGGCCTACGCGGGCAGGCCGAGCTCGCGGGCGATGAGCATCTTCTGCACCTCGCTGGTGCCCTCGCCGATCTCCAGGATCTTGGCGTCCCGGTAGAAGCGGCCCACGGCGTAGTCGTTCATGAAGCCGTAGCCGCCGAAGACCTGCGTGGCGTCGCGGGCGTTGTCCATCGCCGCGTTGGAGGCGATCAGCTTCGCGATGGCCGCCTCCTTCTTGAAGGGCTCACCGGCGAGCATCCGCGAGGCCGCGTCGTAGTAGGCCAGGCGGGCGCCGTACGCGCGGGCCTCCATCTCCGCGATCTTGAACTGGATCGCCTGGTACCGGCCGATGCTGTTCCCGAACGCCTGCCGCTGGTGGGCGTAGCGCACGCTCTCGTCCACGCAGCCCTGCGCCAGGCCCACGGAGAGCGCCGCGATGGCGATGCGGCCCTCGTCCAGGATCCGCAGGAACTGGGCGTAGCCCCGGCCGCGCTCACCGACCAGGTTGGCCTCGGGAACCCGGCAGTCCTCGAAGACCAGCTCGTTGGTGTCCGAGGCGTTCCAGCCGACCTTGGAGTACTTCTGGCCCACGGAGAAGCCGGGCGTCCCGCTGGGCACGAGGATCGACGAGATCTCCGGCCGTCCGTCCTCGCGGCGGCCCGTCACGGCGGTCACGGTGACCAGTGCGGTGATGTCAGTGCCCGAGTTGGTGATGAACGACTTGGTCCCGTTGATCACCCACTCGCCGTCCTCCAAGCGGGCCGTGGTCCTGGTCGCCCCGGCGTCGGAGCCGCCGTCCGGTTCGGTCAGTCCGAAGGCGCCCAGGGCCTCGCCCGAGGTGAGCCGGGGCAGGTAGGTCTTCTTCTGCTCCTCCGTGCCGAAGCGGTGGATCGGCATCGCGCCCAGCGACACCCCGGCCTCGAGGGTGATGGCCACGGAGGAGTCCACCCGGGCCAGCTCCTCCAGGGCCAGACACAGGGCGAAGTAGTCGCCGCCCATGCCGCCGTGCTCCTCGGGGAACGGCAGCCCGAACAGGCCCATCTGGCCCATCTTGGCGACGATGTCGTACGGGAAGGCGCCCCGCTCGTAGAAGTCGCCGATCACCGGTGCGACCTCGGTCTGGGCGAAGGTCTCCACGGCGGCGCGGAGGTCGTCGTGCTCGGTCGAGAGTTCGTGGCGGTTCATCGCTGCTCCTCGGGGGTGGTCGGGGCGGGGGGGGGGGGGGGCGGGGGGGGGGGGGGGGGGGGGGGGGGGGCGAGGCCACGGCGCGCAGGGCCCTCACCCACCCGCCGGGCCCGCCCGCCCGCCCCGAGGCCCCGCACAACGCGG
>NZ_JBHYOW010000013.1:44061-177530 GCF_042745575.1 Nocardiopsis sp. NPDC058789 | reverse complement strand
GCTCCTCGGGGGTGGTGGGGGCGTCGGCCGGTTCCCCGGCCGACGCGGAGAGGGGTTCGACGGTGACCAGGACGGCGTCCATGGGCACCGACACCCCGGGGCGGACCGCCACGGAGGCGACGGTCCCGTCGACGGGTGAGGGCACGGAGTGCTCCATCTTCATCGCCTCGACCACGGCGAGCGTGGTCCCGGCAGTGACCGCCTGGCCCACCGCGACCGGGACGTCGAGCACCGTGCCGGGCATGGGGCTGCGCACCGTGCCGTCGGCGGCGGCGTCGTCCTCGCGCAGCGCGGCGGCCACGGGTTCCTCGTGCAGGCCCCAGGCGGCGCCGCCCAACCCCAGCCAGCGGTGGTCGGTGCCGGGGTCGTCGGCGCGGGCGTAGGTGACGGTGCCGGTGGAGTCGGTGACGGTGAGCCGGGTCCCGTCGGCCGAGCGGTGGGCCCGCAGGGCGACGGGGGCGTCGTCCCCGAGCCGGACCAGGTAGTGCCCGGCGGTGCCGTCCCGCCGCACCCGCACCACGGTGGCCTCGTGTCCGGGCGCGCGCAGGCGCCACGGTGTCCAGGCCGGGCCGCCCATCCGCCAGCCGTCCGGGACGGCGAACCGGTCGGGGTCAGGCGGACCCTCCAGGTCCAGCTGGTGGTCCAGGGCGGCCGCCGTGTACACGGCGGGGAGGTGGTCGGGGGCACCCGCCGGGGGGTCGGTGGCGATGAGGTCGGTGCTCAGGTCGCCGGCGACCACCCGGGGGTGGCGCAGCAGGCGCCGCAGGTAGGCGGTGTTGGTCACGCAGCCCAGAAGAGTGTGGGCGGCCAGGGCCCCGTCCATCCGCCGCAGGGCTTCGCCCCGGTCCGCCCCCCAGGTGATGACCTTGGCCAGCATGGGGTCGAAGTCCGAGGTGACCGACCCGCCCTGGGCGATCCCCGAGTCCACGCGCACGTGGGGTCCGGAGGGCTCCTCCAGGAGGAGGATCGGACCGCCCGAGGGCAGGAAGCCCCGGTCGGCGTCCTCGGCGTAGACCCGGGACTCGACGGCGTGCCCGATCCACGAGACGTCCTCCTGCGCGAAGGGCAGCGCCTCCCCGTAGGCCACGCGCACCTGGAGCTCCACCAGGTCCACGCCGCGCTCGCCGCGCACGGCCACGACCTCCTCGGTGACGGGGTGCTCCACCTGAAGACGCGTGTTCATCTCCAGGAAGGAGTAGGACAGTGCGCCGTCGGGGCCGGTCTCCGCGATGAACTCCACCGTGCCCGCGCCCACGTATCCGCAGGAGCGGGCGGCGGCCACGGCGGCCTCGCCCATGGCGGAGCGCTGTTCCTCGGTGAGCAGCGGGGAGGGGGCCTCCTCCACCACCTTCTGGTGGCGGCGCTGGAGGCTGCACTCGCGCTCGCCCAGGTGTAGGACGTTGCCGTGGCCGTCGGCCAGGACCTGTACCTCGATGTGGCGCGGCCGCTGGACCAGCTTCTCCACGAGCAGGGTGGCGTCACCGAAGGAGGCCAGTGCCTCGCGGCGTGCGGCGGCCGCGTCCGCCGCGAGGGTGTCGGCGGAGCGCACCTCGCGCATGCCCTTGCCACCGCCCCCGGCGGAGGGCTTGATCAGCAGCGGGTAGCCCGTCTCCTCGGCCGCGCGCGCCAGATCGCCGTCGTCCATGGGCTGGCCGGGCTTCTCGGTGAACCCGCTCAGCACCGGTACGCCCGCGGCGGCCACGGTGTCCTTGGCGCGGATCTTGTCTCCCATGGCCTCGATCGCGGAGGCGGGCGGGCCCACGAAGACCAGCCCGGCGTCCACGCAGGCCCGGGCGAACCCGGCGTTCTCGGACAGGAACCCGTATCCGGGGTGCACTCCGGTGGCCCCGCACTCCAGGGCCAGGGCGACGATCCCCTCGGCGTCGAGGTAGTGGTCCACCCGCAGCGCCACGTCGGCGGCGAGGGTGTGCGGGGCGCCGGAGTCGGCGTCGGTGTACACGGCGGCCGGGCTGACGCCCATGCGGCGCAGGGTGCGGATGACGCGCAGCGCGATCTCGCCCCGGTTCGCGACCAGGACGCGTGTGACGCCCCCGCGCGGCGCGGTGGTGTGTGGTGTGGTGGTCAAGGGTTCCTCACATCCGGAAGACGCCGTAGCCGACCGGCTCCAGGGGCGCGTGGCGGGCGGCGGACAGGGCCATGGCGAGCACGTCGCGGGTGTCGGCGGGGTCGATGACCCCGTCGTCCCACAGACGCGCGGTGGAGTAGTACGGGCTGCCCTGTTCCTCGTACTGGTCGCGGATGGGCGCCTTGAAGGCCTCCTCGTCCTCGACCGGCCACTCCTCGCCGCGCGCCGCCATCTGGTCGCGGCGCACGGTGGACAGCACCGAGGCGGCCTGTTCCCCGCCCATCACCGAGATGCGGGCGTTGGGCCACATCCACAGGAAGCGGGGGGAATAGGCACGGCCGCACATCGAGTAGTTGCCCGCGCCGAAGGACCCGCCGATCACCACGGTGAACTTGGGGACGCGGGCGCAGGCCACGGCGGTGACCATCTTCGCGCCGTGCTTGGCGATGCCGCCCGCCTCGTAGTCGCGGCCGACCATGAACCCGGAGATGTTCTGGAGGAAGACCAGCGGGATGGAGCGGCGGTCGCACAGTTCGATGAAGTGGGCGCCCTTGAGGGCCGACTCCGCGAACAGGATGCCGTTGTTGGCGACGATCCCCACCGGGTGGCCGTTGACGTGCGCGAACCCGGTGACCAGGGTGGTGCCGTACTCGGACTTGAACTCGGTGAACTCGCTGCCGTCCACGACGCGTCCGATGACCTCGCGCACGTCGTAGGGGGTGCGGGTGTCGGCGGGGACCACCCCGTAGAGCTCACCGGGGTCGAGCACGGGCGGGCGCGGGGCGCGCGTCTCCCAGGCCGGGGGGTCCGTCGGGCCGAGGGTGTCGACGATCCGCCGCACCTTCGTGAGGGCGTCGGCGTCGTCGTCCGCGAGGTGGTCGGTGACGCCGGAGACGCGCGAGTGCAGGTCGCCCCCGCCCAGTTCCTCGGCGGTGACGACCTCGCCGGTGGCCGCCTTCACCAGGGGCGGGCCGCCGAGGAAGATCGTGCCCTGCTCGCGGACGATCACCGCCTCGTCGCTCATCGCCGGGACGTACGCGCCGCCCGCCGTGCACGAGCCCAGGACCGCCGCGATCTGCGGGATGCCCGCCCGGGACATGGTGGCCTGGTTGTAGAAGATCCGGCCGAAGTGCTCGCGGTCCGGGAAGACGTCGTCCTGCATGGGCAGGAAGGCCCCGCCGGAGTCGGCCAGGTAGACGCAGGGGAGGCGGTTGTGCAGCGCCACCTCCTGGGCGCGCAGGTGCTTCTTGACCGTCATCGGGTAGTAGCTGCCGCCCTTGACGGTGGCGTCGTTGGCCACCACGACGGTGGGCCGTCCGGCCACGCGGCCGATCCCGGCGATCATCCCGGCTCCGGGGGCGTCCTGGCCGTCCCGGCCGTAGAGGCCGTAGGCGGCCAGCGGGGCGATCTCCAGGAACGGGGAACCGGGGTCCAGGAGGAGGTCGACGCGGTCGCGGGGGAGGAGCTTGCCGCGCTCGACGTGGCGCGCCCTGGTCTTCTCGGGGCCGCCGAGGGCCGCGGTCGCGATCCGCCCCCGCAGCTCCAGCGCGAGCGCGCGGTTCGCGGCGTCGTTGGCGGCGAACGCGGGACCGGCGGTGTCGACCGCCGAACCGAGCACAGGTGCCCTGCTCATGGTGTCCTCTCGTGGAGGGATGTTAATGCTCACTAACAGGAGTGATGTTAGTAACTACTAACATGGGTGTCCAGGGTCCGGGTGGGTCGGACCGACGCGGACGGGCGGGGAGAGGTGGTCGGATGGCGACGGCACCCCAGGGGCAGCGGCCCACGGGCGAGCGGAGAACGGCGATCCTGGGCGCGGCGGCCCGGCTCTTCGCCGCGCACGGCTACAGGGGCGTGACCATCGACGACCTCGGGCGCGCCGTCGGCACCACCGGGCCCGCGCTCTACCGGCACTTCCCGGGCAAGGAGGCGCTGCTCGGTGAGGTCCTGGTGGACGTCAGCGAACGCCTCGCCCGGCGCGGGCGCGCACTCGTCACCGGCGCGGACGGCCCCGAGCAGGCGCTGGAGGCCCTGCTGCGCGGGCACATCGAGTTCTCCCTGGAGGAACCCGACCTCATCACCGTGCACGACCGCGAGCTGGTCAACCTCACCGACGACGACCGCCGCCGCGTCCGCCGACTCCAGCGCGGCTACGTGGAGGAGTGGGTGGCCGTCCTCTCCGCGCTGCGCCCCGAGTCCCCGCGCGCCGACCTGCGGGCCTCGGTGCACGCCGTGTTCGGGCTGCTCAACTCCACTCCGCACAGCCGGGGACCGCTGTCGCGGAGCGCGATGTCCACCCTGCTCCTGCGAATGGGCTCCGCGGCGCTGCGCGCCGAGGCCCCGCCCCAAGGGTGAGTTGAGTCTCCGCGGCACATCTCTTGACCTGCCCTCGGGTAGACCCGCGCACGAGTCTCCCGGCCCCGACAGCCGGGACGCGCGCGTCTACTTCCACAAGGGGAGATCGTTCATGGTCGACAAACGACCGGAGTCCGAGCGCACCACCACCAACGCGGGAATCCCCGCGCCCAGCGACGAGCACTCTCTGAGTGTGGGCAGCGACGGCCCCATCGTCCTCCACGACGCCTACCTCGTCGAGAAGATGGCGCACTTCAACCGCGAGCGGGTGCCGGAGCGGGTCGTGCACGCCAAGGGCAGCGGTGCCTACGGCAGCTTCCAGGTGACCAACGACGTCAGCCAGTACACCTGCGCCGACCTCTTCCAGCCCGGGCGCCGGACCCCGATGCTGGCCCGTTTCTCCACGGTGGCGGGTGAGATGGGCAGCCCGGACACCTGGCGCGACCCGCGCGGGTTCGCGCTGAAGTTCTACACCCGCGAGGGCAACTTCGACATGGTCGGCAACAACACGCCGGTCTTCTTCGTCCGGGACCCCCAGAAGTTCCAGGACTTCATCCGCTCCCAGAAGCGCGACCCGCGCACCGGCCTGCGCGACAACACCATGCAGTGGGACTTCTGGTCGCTGTCCCCGGAGACCTCGCACCAGGTCACCTGGCTCATGGGCGACCGGGGCATCCCGCGGACCTGGCGCAACATGGACGGGTTCAGCTCGCACACCTACCAGTGGATCAACGCCAAGGGCCAGCGTTTCTGGGTCAAGTACCACTTCCGCACCGACCAGGGCAACGACTTCCTCACCCAGGAGGAGTCGGACCGCATCGCGGGTGAGGACGCCGACCACCACCGCCGCGACCTGTTCGAGGCGATCGAGCGAGGCGACCACCCCTCGTGGACGCTGAGCATGCAGATCATGCCGATCGACGAGGCGGCGGGCTACCGGTACAACCCCTTCGACCTCACCAAGGTGTGGCCCAAGGGCGACTACCCGCTGATCGAGGTCGGGCGGATGACCCTGGACCGCAACGCCGACAACCACTTCATCCACATCGAGCAGGCCGCCTTCGAGCCGTCCAACATGGTGCCGGGCACCGGTGCCTCCCCGGACAAGATGCTGCTGGGCCGCATGTTCTCCTACCCGGACACCCACCGTTACCGGATCGGGGTGAACTACGACGAGCTCCCGCCGAACCGGCCGCACGCGCCGGTGCGCTCCTACGGCAAGGACGGGGCGATGCGCCACTACGCCCCCGACACCGGGCAGGTCTACCACCCGAACTCCTTCGGCGGTCCCGACGCGGACCGCCAGCAGGGCGTGGAACCGGCCGGGTGGAAGGTGGAGGCCTCCGAGATGGTGCGGGAGGCCTACCGGCTGCGCGAGGACGACGACGACGTCTCGCAGCCGCGCGCGCTGATCCGGGACGTCATGGACGACGCCGCCCGGGACCGGCTGGTCTCCAACATCGTGGGCCACGTGAGCGCGGTCAACGACCTGGCCGTCCTCCAGCGCGCCCTGAAGTACTGGAGCGACATCGATCCGGAGATCGGCGCCCGGGTGGCCCGGGGGGTCAACGGCGACTGACCGCCGGAGCGCGGCACGGAAGGGGGCGGGTGGCTCGGCCACCCGCCCCCTTCACTCCGTGTCCGGTCCCTACGGGAGGGCGACGCCGCCCACGGCGTCCTCCACCGGCTGGGTGACGTCACCGGTGCCCGGGGCCTCGGCCGGGAGCTGCCCGGTGACGTCGTCGGTCGCGACCGGGACCTCGTCCGTGCTGACGGGAAGGTCGTCGGTGGCGACCGGGAGGTCCAGCGCCTGCAGGGCCGCCGCCGGGTCCTCCAGCTCCATGAGCGCCTGGATCGTCTTCAGGGAGTCCTCGTCGCTGAGCAGCGCGACGGCCTGCTCGTTGGCCAGGAGCTGCTGGACCGCGGGGTCCGCGAGCAGCGCCTCGGCCTCGGGCGAGAGGGCCTCGACGCTGTCGGCGGTCTCCTCCACAGGCTGCGCGACCCCCTCCGCGGGCTGGGTGACCTCCGCGGGCTGGGCGGCGGCGCCCTCCGTGGTCTGGGCGGCCTCGTCCGCCGGGTCGGCCTGGGCCGCTCCGACGCCGACGACGGTGAGTCCCCCGGCCAGTACCGCGGCGGTGGTGATCCTGGTGAAGGCACGCATATGCGTCCTTGCCCCTCTCTGTGACACGGGTCAGCACGTTCCGTATGTGCATGACCACACATAGTCACCTAGTCTCGGGTCTGGAACGCCAAAGGTGGGTCTTGCCCCCGTGAAGTCACCGTATGCCTTTCTGGGGGAGTGCCAACGGCGGACCAAGACCCCGGAACGACTCGTGTGGGAGCGGGGGAATCGATCGCCGCGCCCGTACATTCGGCAGCGGTGAAGTGGGTACGCCCGCGATCGACGGCCCACAGACGCGCAGGCGTCCCGCCCCCGACCCGAAGAAGGAGCGGTGTACCTATGTCTCGGCCTCGAATCGTGGTGGTCGGATCGGGTTTCGGTGGTTTCCACACCATCCGTCACCTGGAGCGACGCATCCCCACGGGAGCGGCGGACATCGCCCTCGTGGCTCCGCACGACTACATGCTCTACAGCCCGCTGCTGCCGCAGGTGGCCTCCGGTCTGCTCACCCCGCAGTCGGTCGTCATGTCGGTGCACCGGCTCACCAAGCAGACCCGGCTCGTCCCCGGCCACGCCGTCGGGGTGGACACCCGCGACCGCACGGTGGTCGTGCGGCGGCCCACCGGCGAACTCGCCCCCTGCCGCTACGACCGGCTCGTGCTCGCCCCGGGGTCCATGACCAGGGAGTTCGACATTCCCGGCCTCACCGAGCACGCCTACGGCGCCAAGACCCTGGCCGAGGCGGTCCTGCTGCGCGACCACGTCCTCTCCCAGCTGGAGCTGGCCAACGACTCGCGCGACCCCGTCGAGCGGGAGGAGCGCTGCCGGTTCGTCGTGGTCGGCGGCGGTTACACCGGCGTGGAGACCGCCGCGTCGCTCATGCGGCTCTGCCAGGAGGCCGCCCAGCGCTACCCCGAGCTCCGCTCGGTGATCCGCTGGCACCTGGTCGACATCGCCCCGAAGGTGCTGCCCCAGCTGGGCGACCGGCTCGGCCGCAAGGCCGTCGACCTGCTCCGAGGCCTCGGTATCGAGGTGAAGATGAAGGTCAGCGTCCGGGAGGTGACCGCCGACAAGGTGGTGCTCACCGACGGCCGCGCCCTGCCGTGCCGCACCCTCATCTGGACGGCGGGGATCACCCCCAGCCCGCTGATGGAGACGCTCGGCAAACCGACCCAGGCCGGGAGGCTGGAGGTCGGAACCGACCTGGCCGTGCCCGGGCTGCCCGACGTGTTCGCGATCGGCGACGCCGCCGCGGTGCCCAACCTCTCGCACACGGACAGCGCCTACTGCCCGCCCACCGCCCAGTACGCGAGCAGGCAGGCCACCACGGTGGCCGAGAACGTGGTCAACTCGGTACTCGGCAGGCCACTGAAGGAGTTCCGCCATCGGGACATGGGCCTGGTCGTGGACCTGAGCGGGCGCGACGCGCTGGCCAGGATCATGCAGTTCGACCTGAGCGGGCTGCCCGCGCTGGCCGCCACGCGCGGGTACCACGTGGCCTCGGTCCCGTCCGGGACCGCGCGGGCCCGCATCGTCGCCAACTGGGGCATCCGCGCCTTCCTCGGCAGCGAGGTGTCCCGGATGGGGTTCGCGGACGACGGACGCCCGTCGTCGTTCGTGGCCAACGAGTCCGTCGACTACCTGGACGAGGGTTCCTCGCGTTCCGAGGGGGCCCGCCTGCTCGACAACGAGCGGGAGCGCTACGGCGAGGACTGATCGGCGCCGCCCCGGTCGGCGCGCAGGGTCGGCCGGGGCCGGGCGCGGTGGGGGCCCCGGTCAGGAACGCACCAGGCGGGCGATGGCCTCGGAGGCCTCGCGCACCTTCTCCTCGGCCTCGTCGCCGCCGTTGGCCACGGCGTGTGCCACGCAGTGCTTCAGGTGCTCGTCCAGCATGGACAGCGCGAAGGAGCGCAGGGCCTTGTTGACCGCGGAGGTCTGGGTGAGGATGTCGATGCAGTACTGGTCGTCCTCGACCATCCGCTGGAGGCCGCGGATCTGACCCTCGATGCGGCGGAGCCGGTTGATGTGGCTCTGCTTGTCGTTGCTGTAACCGTGGTTCGCCGCCATGCCACCGTCTCCGTGTCGTTCCTGCTCAGCTGCCATAACAATACCCCCTCAAGGTATTCAAGCGGGGAGCTTCGCGGGCTATTCCGCCCTTCCGGCCGTCGACCGGCGAGCCCATTTGTCACCAACCAGGCCGTACGAGAAGTTTCCCAGACCGCCGGGGCCGGTCGCCCCGACGGCGACGGCTCGGGGTGGTTTTGTCCTGGTTGACGCGACCTTGCCGCGAGTGGGAACGCAGCCTGCCGTGGGAGTCGAACCGCAAGCTCTATTGTCACAATGAGTAATAGGATGACGTCGAAGAGTTGCGGAGTCACAGGTGGTCACACAGACAGCGGCGACACGGGCCTCAGCCCTACGGCGGACCGGCGTGGCCATGGTCGCCTCGGTCCTGCTCGCCTCAGGGGTGGTCGCCGCCGGCGCGACCTTCAGCGCCCGGGACGCCGCCGCCCAGCCCGCCACGCCCTACGCGTCCACCGTCTGGGGACGGCTCACCCTGGACCCCGGCGTCTACGGCGGCGGGGCGGTCTCGGGGACCCTCAACGAACTGGAGGTGAGTGTCGACGGCAACCAGCAGTGGGACATCAACACCGGCCCCGGCTCCGCCATCTCCGACCACCTGACCTCCGCCACCGGCACGGCGTCGGTGAACGTGCGCAGCGAGCCCGAGACGGGCATGGCGAACACCAACGGGGCCTTCACCAACCTGGACGTCCCCCCGCCCACCACCGGCGGGGTGGCCTCGCTGGTCAACCAGGGGCCGCTCCAGCCCAGTGGCAACCACCGCCTCTTCTCCGTCTCCACCTGGAACAACCGGGTCCAGTGCGCGCCGCCCGCCGGGATCATCATCCAGGACTCGACCACCGCGCCCATGTTCCTGGGGCGGCTCGTCGACGCCCCCGCGCCCAACGCCTCCGGCACGGCCGTGACCGAACTCGACTTCCCCGGCTCCTACGGGGACGGGATCACCAACGCCCACGTCACCGTCACCATCACGCACGTGTACGAGATCGAGGACCCCTACATCGGACACGCCCGTACCGACTACACGGCGGTCGTCCAGGGGCAGGACGCCGACGGCAACCCGGTGGGCGACCAGGTGACGCTCTTCGACATGACCCTGGGTGACGTCCGGGCCGACTGCAACGCGATCGCGCCCCAGACCCCGACCGAGGAGCCCACCCCGACTCCGACGCCCACCCCCACCGAGTCCCCGAGCCCCACTCCGAGTCCGACGGAGGAGCCCAGCCCCTCACCGTCGCCGACCGAGGAGCCCAGTCCGTCTCCCACGCCGAGCCCGACCGGACCCCCGATCCCGCGCCCGACGCCCAGCCCCACGCCCAGCCCCACCGAGTCCCCGAGCCCCTCGCCGAGCCCGACGGATTTCCCGGGCCCGTTCCCCACGCCGAGCCCGACCGAGGAGCCCAGTCCGTCTCCGTCTCCGACCGGGGAGCCCACGCCGGGTCCGACGGAGGAGCCGTCTCCCACCGAGTCGCCCACTCCCACGCCCGGTCCGACCGAGGAGCCCAGTCCCTCGCCGTCGCCCGGTCCGTCCCCGTCTCCGTCTCCGATGGAGACACCGTCGCCCACGCCGACCCCCGGACCGACGGGGTCCCCGAGTCCGTCACCCTCGGAGACGCCGAGCCCGAGCGAGTCGCCCACCGATCCCGGCTACCCCGGCTACCCGGACCCGGAGCCGCCGTCGTACGAACGGCCCACGCTGCCGGTGACCGGTGCGAGCCTCGCGGCGCTCCCCCTCGGTGGCCTGGCGGCGATCGGGGCCGGGATCACCGCCCTGGTGGCCTCGCGTAAACGTTCGGTCTGACCTGCGCAATCACGGGACCGGGGCCCTTGCCCCGGTCCCGTGGTCGCGCCGACCATGAGGTATGAGCGAGAGCGCCGAGCAGGACATCATGACCACCATCCGAGGCCTGATGGACGAGGAGCACACCCTCCGCTTCGCCGAGGGCGGGCTCGAACAACAGGAGCGCCGCCGGATGAAGGAGGTCGAGGAGGCGCTCGACCAGTGCTGGGACCTCCTCCGCCAGCGCCGTGCCCGCAGCGAGCACGGCCAGGACCCGGACGAGGCCCGCGTGCGCCCGGTGTCCGAGGTCGAAAACTACCGGCAGTAGTCGGGCCTGAGCGAAAACCAACCACCCCCCGAGCGCGTCTGTACAAGTGATCGGAGCCGGACCCCCTGTCCGGCCCGCCTTTCTCCCTGCCCGGCACGCGCGAAGGAACGCCCCCATGTTCGCTTCACTGACCGGCCTCGGCCTCGCCTCCGCGGCGGGTCTGAACGCCTACGTTCCCCTCCTGGTCCTCGGGTTACTGGCCCGGTACACCGAGTTCATCCCGCTGACCCCAGCCTGGGCCTGGCTGGCGCACCCCGTCACCCTGGTCATCCTCGGTGTGCTGCTCGCCGTCGAGTTCGTGGCCGACAAGGTGCCCGCCCTGGACAGTGTCAACGACGTGCTCCAGACGGCGGTCCGCCCCACCTCGGGCGGGATCACCTTCGGCGCCGGGGCCTCGGCGGTGCGGCTCTCCGAGATCACCGAGATCTCCGGTGAGGCCTCGGGCATGTCCGTCGTCGCTGGCGGCGTGGGCTGGGGAGCGGTGATCGTCGGCGTGCTCGTGGCGCTGTTCTTCCACGTGGCCAAGGCCCTGGCCCGCGTGGTGGTCAACACCCTCACGTTCGGCATCGGCGCCCCGGTCGTCTCCGTCCTGGAGGACGTCACCAGCTTCCTCGCCGCGGTGCTGGCGATCCTGCTGCCCGTGCTCATCGTCGTCGTCTTCCCGCTGATGCTGGTGCTCGGCGTCTGGGCCGTACGCAAGGGCCGCCGGGTGCGGGCGGAGCGCAGGGCCGAGCGCGAGACCCGACGCGGTGGCCCGGGTGCGGGGGGTCCCCCTCCCGGCTTCCACCCCGGCCCCCACGGTCCTCCTCCCGGCCCCCACCCGGGTCCCCGGCCCGGGCCCCAGCCAGGCTTCCACGGTCCGCCTCCCGCCCCCCGGCCGGGACCCCCTCCGGGCCTTCCGCCGGGTCCCTACCCCGGCCCCCAGCAGTGGACCGGACACGGCGGCCCGCCCCGGCGGTGACACCCGCCCCCGCCAGCGCGGACGGCGGCGAGGTGGCACAGAACTCCTACCGGGATCGGGTCGCGGGGTCGTACAGTGCTCCCAATGGCTGAGACGAATTCCCCGAACCCGAACACCCACCACATCGTCTGGGACTGGAACGGCACCCTCCTGGACGACAACCACGCCAACCTCGCCGCCGTGAACGCGGTGTGCGCCCAGTTCGGCCGTGAGCCGGTCGAGATGGAGCACTGGCGCACGGTCTTCCGCCGCCCCCTCATCCCCTGCTACGAGGAACTCCTCGGCCGGAGCCTCTCCGCGAGCGAGTGGGAGCGCGTCGAGAAGACCTACGACAGCAGCTACCAGGAGTACCTGCACACCTGTGAGCTGGCCGCGGGCGTCCCCGACGTCCTCCACCAGTGGGCCGGGACCGGTCGGACCCAGTCCCTGCTGTCGATGGCCACCCACGAGCACCTGGTGCCGCTGATCACCGAACGCGGCCTGAACGACCACTTCACGCGGGTCGACGGACGCAGGTTCGACACCGAGCACGACTCCAAGGCCGAACACCTGGTGCACCACCTGGAGCAGCAGGGACTGGACCCGTCGCGGGTCGTGCTCATCGGTGACATCGACGACGACGCCCGCGCGGCCCGTGAGGCCGGTGCCCGGTCCGTCCTGGTCGCCAGCGGCCTGATGGCCCGCGAGCGTCTGGAGGCCACCGGCGCGCTCGTCGTGGACACGCCCACGGACGCGGTCGCGGCCCTGCGCCAGGCGAGCTGACCCGCACCACCCCCCCCGGTCGCGGTCAACGTGGCCCGCCCACCCGACGAACCCGTTCCGGAGGTGGGCGGACCACATCCGTACGCCCCCTCGGTGACCTGCGGAGTTCCGCGTCGGCCCCGAGCCTCCGTTAGGCCGGGCCGCCCCGTGACGTCGAAGATGGTGTGCTGTTAGATGTGTCTCACAGCAACACACAGCGACGCGATTGGGAAGGCCTGCAATGACGGAGAGCAGCGTGCCCCGTGTGCTCTGGGAGCCCGGTGAGGACCGGATCGAGTCCTCCAACATCGTCGCGTTCGCCCGGTGGGCCGAGCGCGAGCAGGGGGTCAGGGCCTTCGGTGACGGCGGCTCCACCGACGCCTCGGACTTCGACTACGACGCCCTGTGGCGCTGGTCGGTCACCGACGTCGACGGGTTCTGGGCCTCGGTCTGGGAGTACTTCGGGGTCCGCTCCGCCACCCCGTACGAGCGGGTTCTGGCCGACCGGAGCATGCCGGGCGCCCGGTGGTTCCCCGGCGCCACGCTCAACTACGCCGAGCACGTCTTCGAGGGCCGCGACCCCGGTGCGACCGCCATCCGGCACGCCACCGAGCTCCGCGCGCTGGACTCCTGGTCCTGGGGCGAACTGCGCGAACGCACCGCCGCGATCGCCGCCGGGCTCCGTGAGCTCGGGGTGGGGAGGGGCGACCGGGTCGCGGCCTACCTGCCCAACCTGCCCGAGACCGCCGCCGCGTTCTACGCCGTGGCCTCCCTCGGCGCGATCTGGTCCTCCTGCTCTCCCGACTTCGGCGTGCGCAGCGTCATCGACCGCTTCGCCCAGATCGAACCCAAGGTCCTGCTCGCCGTGGACGGGTACCGCTACGGAGGCAGGGACTTCGACCGGCGCCCGGTCGTGGAGGAACTGCGCGCCGCGCTCCCGACCGTCGAGCACACCGTCCTCCTCGACTACCTCACCCCCGGGGCGACCCTCGACGGCACCCTGCCGTGGGACAGGTTCACCGAGAGTGGCGCGGGAGCCGAGCTCACCTTCACGCCGGTCCCGTTCGACCATCCCCTGTGGGTCCTGTACTCCTCGGGCACCACCGGTCTGCCCAAGGCGATCGTCCAGGGCCACGGGGGCATCCTCCTCGAACAGCTCAAGAACCTGAACCTGCACCTGGACGCCCAGGAGCACGACCGCGTCCTCTGGTTCACCACCACCGGCTGGATGATGTGGAACTTCCTGGTCAGCGTGCTGCTGACCCGGGCCTCCATCGTCCTGTACGACGGCAGCCCCGCCCACCCGACGCCCGGGGCCGGGGCCGGTACGCCCACCACTCCCGACCTGGGATCCCTGTGGGACCTGGCAGCCGAGGCCGGGGTGACGGTCTTCGGCACCAGCGCGGGCTACCTCTCCTCCTGCATGAAGGAGGGCGTGCACCCCACGCGGGGCCGGGACCTCTCCGCCCTCAAGGCGATCGGCTCCACCGGATCCCCGCTCAGCCCCGAGGCGTTCACCTGGGTGTACGAGGAGTTCGGTGACGACCTGTGGCTCTTCTCCACCAGCGGCGGCACCGACGTCTGCAGCTGCCTGGTGGGCGGGACCCCCACCCTGCCCGTGTACGAGGGCGAGATCCAGTCACGCGGGCTCGGCATGGCCGTGGCCTCCTGGGACCCGGACGGCAAGGAGCTGATCGGTGAGGTCGGTGAACTCGTGGTCACCGAGCCCGCCCCGTCCATGCCGGTGTTCCTGTGGGGCGACGCCGACGGCGAACGGCTCAGGGACAGCTACTTCTCCGTCTACCCGGGCATCTGGCGGCACGGGGACTGGATCGAGATCACCGACCGGGGCACCGCGATCATCTACGGCCGCTCGGACTCCACCATCAACCGGGGCGGCGTCCGGATGGGCACCAGCGAGATCTACCGCGCCGTCCTGGCCCTGGACGACGTGGTGGACGCTCTGGTCGTGGACGTCCCCCAGCAGGACGGATCCTCCCGCATCGAACTCTTCACGGTGCTGCGCGAGGGCGCCGACCTTGAGGGCGACCTGCCCAAGGAGATCGCCCGCCGCATCCGCACGGACTGCTCACCCCGGCACGTGCCCGACCGGGTCCGCGTGATCGGGTCGGTGCCGCGCACCCTGTCCGGCAAGGTGCTGGAGGTTCCGGTCAAGCGCATCCTCATGGGGGAGGACCCCGCGAAGGTGGCCAGCCGCGACTCGCTGGCCAACCCGGAGGCGCTGGACCACTTCAGCGAGCTGGTGGGCGACTGAGCCCGGTGGGCGGCGCCCTGCGCCGTCCAGGGGGCCGGGCCCGTGGGGACGTCCACGGGCCCGGCCCGGGCCCGTGGCCAGGAGTGGCCGTCGCTCGCCGCCGGACAGAGCCGGGCGTAGCCTGACAACGTGCCACAGAACCGATCCGACCGCTCCCCGTCCGCCAGCACGCCCTCCCCGGACCGGCGCCGCATCGACGGCATCGACGCCGCGCGGGCGCTCGCGGTCTTCGGGATGTTCGCCGTCCACCTCGGGGTCGTCTCCTTCGGCCTGCTGCCCGAGGAACAGGGGTGGGAGCTGCACAGCCTCGTGCGCGGCAACTCCTCCGCCCTCTTCGCCTTCCTCGCCGGGGTCTCGCTGGCCCTGATGACCGGGCGCACCAGACCCGTCGAGGGCGACTCCCTGCGCCAGGCGGTCGTCCGCATCCTGGCCCGCGCCCTGCTGATCGGGCTGCTCGGCTTGGTCCTGGACGCCTTCGCCGTGCCGGTGGCGATCATCCTCACCTACTACGCCGGGTTCTTCGTGCTGGCCCTGCCGCTGCTCCGGGCGCGCGCGGGCGTGCTGTGGGCGTCGGCGGGCATCCTGGCGCTGCTGGGCCCGGTCGTGTCCTTCCTGCTGCGCCAGGAGTACTTCCCGGGGGGCCCGCGCACCGGCGCGGTCACGTCGTTGACCGAGTTCCTTCTGACGGGCTACTACCCGGCGATCACCTTCATGGTCTTCGTGATCGCGGGCATGGCGGTGGGCCGCACCGACCTCACCTCCTCCGTGGTGCGGGTCCGGATGGCGGTCGGCGGCGCCGTCGCGGCGGCGTCGGGCTACCTGGGCTCCTGGTTCCTGCTGTACCCGCTGGGCGGTCTGGACCGGCTGACCGAGGCGGAGAACCCCTTCCTCGAAGGTCGCCCGCTGAGCTCACTCGACCCCGCGTACGCCGAGGACCTGCGGTACGTCACGACGGACCACGCCCACAGCATCAGCGGCCAGGTGCCCACCGACTCCTGGTGGTGGCTGGCGGTGAACACCCCGCACACCGGGACCACCTTCGAGATCCTGGAGGCGGTGGGCCAGGCCCTGGTGGTGCTGGTCGTGTGCATGCTGCTCGCGGAGCGCCTGCCCCGCCTGCTGTACCCGCTGACCTCCGTGGGCCGGATGCCCCTGACCGTCTACTCGGGGCACATCCTGGTCCTGGCGGTGATCGTGGCCCTGCACCCGGAGGGCTCCGCCGGGGGCCCCTGGTACCTGGAGCTGTTCGTCCTCGGCTCGCTGGTCTTCGCGAGCCTGTGGCGCTGGGCCGTGGGCCGGGGGCCGTTCGAGACCGGCCTGGGCGCCTTCGCGGACGCCGCGGTCGGTTTCGTGGAGGGCGGACGGTCCGACCGGGGCGACCTCGGGGGTCGGGGGGCCGGCTGAGGGACGGGGCGGCGCGAAGGCGGTCCCACCGCTCAGGCGCGGTCCTCGGGCCTGGTGATGTGCGCGGAGGTGCGGTCCCGGTGCGCGAGGGTGTCCGTGGTCGTGCGCGTGTTCTGCCGGATGAGGCGGCGGGCGTCGTCGGCGGCCGACCGCGCCACCGCGGGGCTCGCCACGGGACGCGCCGACAGCTCGGTGTCCTCGGGCAGGCCGATGTCCATGGGCAGCCCGGCCCTGCTGATCACCCGCAGCTGCGCCGACTCCTGTGACTGTGAGGGGCGGATGTCACCGTCCGGGGTCTTCCACGCGGACAACCGGTGCGCGAACCAGGGCGCGCCCCGGAAGTCCGGGCCGCTCTCCCAGGCCACCCCGTCGGGGCGGTGGGCCAGCGCGTGCTGGAGGTCGGCCAGGGTCCACCCGGCGGAGAAGAACCGGGCGCTCTCGTTCCTGAGGTCGGCGAAGTCCACGCCCCGCAGGGAGGCGTCCTCCCGACGCAGAAGCTCGCAGGCGTCGTGCACCGCGTGCGGGGTGTGCCGGGGCCGGTGCAGGGGGTCGACCTCGGGTCTGCGCAGCAGGGAGTCGTCGATGGTCACGATCACCTCGCCCCGGCGGTTGTCCCAGATGCTCACGTCCTCGCGTGCCCACCCCTGCGACTCGGCCAGCGCCGTGGCCATCCTGCGCAGGTCGACCTGCCTGTCGTCACTGCTGATCCGGAACTCCGCCATGTCTCCAGAGTAGGTGAGGAGTCGGGGCGAGCCCTCCGCGCCCGCCCCCGGTCCCGCCGTGCGGGTCCGGTCCGGAGACGGCCTGCACCGGTCTAGACCGGAGGCGGGTGCAGCGCGTCGTCCCACCCGGCCGAAACCTCGTTTTTCGGGCTTTCCCTGCCCAGGGTTGGAGGAAAGGACGACCATGGAGGCCATCCCGCCTTGGAGTCTTCTCCAACCTTCGGGGCGCGTACCCGACGGGGACTGACGCCGGACCGGCCCGGGGTTATGGTGACTGCCTGACGGCGGGGGACACCCACCCCCGTGTCGAGGACACGCCGTTCGCGCAGGCAGCAGCGGGCGGCCCCACCTGAACCGACGAGCTGTAGGTGCCCGTGCCCCACACCGCATCCGTGCCCGAGGCGACGACCGACCGAGCGCTCCGGGCCTACCTGCACGGTCTTCCGGGGGTCGACGAGGTCGGCGCCCGAGCCCGCGCCCAGGACCTGTCCACCCGGTCGATCAAGACCACCGCCAAGGCCCGGGCCATCGACCTGGCCGTCTCCATGGTGGACCTGACCACCCTGGAGGGCGCCGACACGCCCGGCAAGGTCCGGGCCCTGTGCGCCAAGGCGGCCCTGCCCGACCCGACCGACCGCACCGTGCCGCACGTGGGCGCGGTCTGCGTCTACCCCGACATGGTCGCGGTCGCCGTGGAGGCCCTGCGCGGCACCGGGATCGGTGTGGCCTCCGTGGCCACAGCCTTCCCCGCCGGACGCGCCCCCATGGAGGTCAAGCTGGCCGACACCCGGCGCGCTGTCGCGGACGGCGCCAGCGAGATCGACATGGTCATCGACCGCGGGGCCTTCCTCTCCGGCGACTACCTGAAGGTCCACGAGGAGATCGTCGCGGTCAAGGAGGCCTGCGGCGACGCCCACCTGAAGGTCATCCTGGAGACCGGGGAACTGGTCACCCTCGACAACGTCCGCCGCGCCTCCCACCTGGCCATGCGCGCGGGCGGGGACTTCGTCAAGACCTCCACCGGCAAGGTGTCCCCGGCCGCCACCCTCCCGGTCACCCTGGTCATGCTGGAGGCCGTGCGCGACCACCACGCCGCCACCGGCCGCCGCGTCGGCGTCAAGCCCGCGGGCGGCATCCGCACCACCAAGGACGCCCTCCGCAACCTGGTCCTGGTCAACGAGACCGCCGGACCGGAGTGGCTGACCCCCGACCTGTTCCGCATCGGCGCCTCCAGCCTCCTGAACGACCTGCTCATGCAGCGCACCAGGCTGTCCACCGGCACCTACCCGGGCCCCGACTACTACACGCAGGACTGAGCCGTGATCTTCGAGTACGCGCCCGCACCGGAGTCCCGCTCCGTCGTCAGCCTGCGCGAGACCTACGACCTGTTCGTCGACGGCGAGTTCACCCCGGCCCAGAGCGGTGAGTACCTCACCACGCTCAACCCGGCCGACGAGGAGGAGCTCGCCCGGGTGGCCGTGGCAGGGGAGGCCGACGTCGACCGCGCCGTCGCCGCCGCCCGCCGCGCCCACGACACCGTGTGGGGCCGCATGAGCGGCGCCGAGCGCGGCAAGTACCTGTTCCGCATCGCCCGGATCATCCAGGAGCGCTCGCGCGAACTGGCCGTCCTGGAGACGATGGACAACGGCAAGCCCATCAAGGAGACCCGCGACGTCGACCTCCCGCTGGTCGCCGCGCACTTCTTCTACTACGCGGGCTGGGCCGACAAGCTCGCCCACGCCGGTCTGGGCCCCGACCCCCGTCCCCTCGGCGTGGCCGCCCAGGTCATCCCGTGGAACTTCCCGCTGCTCATGCTGGCGTGGAAGGTCGCCCCGGCCCTGGCCACCGGCAACACCGTGGTGCTCAAACCCGCCGAGACCACCCCGCTCAGCGCGCTGGTCTTCGCGGAGATCTGCCAGGAGGCCGACCTTCCCCCCGGTGTCGTCAACATCCTGACCGGCGCCGGTGACACCGGCCGGGCCCTGGTCGAGCACCCGGGCACCGACAAGGTCGCCTTCACCGGCTCCACCGAGGTCGGTCGCCAGATCGCCCGCGCCGTGGCCGGGACCGACAAGCGCGTCACCCTGGAGCTGGGCGGCAAGGGCGCCAACATCGTCTACGACGACGCCGCCGTCGACCAGGCCGTGGAGGGCGTGGTCACCGGCATCTTCTTCAACCAGGGCCACGTGTGCTGCGCGGGTTCGCGCCTCCTCCTCCAGGAGTCCGTCGCCGAGGAGTTCCTGCCCCGGCTCAGGGAACGGATCGCCAAGCTGCGGCTGGGCGATCCGCTGGACAAGAACACCGACATCGGGGCCATCAACTCCGCCGCCCAGCTGGACCGGGTCCGCGAGCTCACCGCCACCGCCGACGAGGAGAACGTCGAGCGCTGGTCCCCCGCCTGCGACCTGCCCGAGCGCGGCTACTGGTTCGCGCCCACCGTGCTCACCGGGGTCACCCAGGCGCACCGGGTGGCCCGCGAGGAGATCTTCGGCCCGGTGCTGTCGGTCCTGACCTTCCGCACCCCGGAGGAGGCCGTGGCCAAGGCCAACAACACCCCCTACGGGCTGTCCGCCGGAGTGTGGACCGAGAAGGGCTCACGCATGCTCTGGACCGCCGAGCGCCTGCGCGCCGGCGTGATCTGGTCCAACACGTTCAACAAGTTCGACCCGACCAGCCCCTTCGGCGGCTACAAGGAGTCGGGATACGGCCGCGAGGGCGGCCGCCACGGTTTGGAGGCCTACCTTGGCTGAGCGGCGCGGCAGCAGGAAGAAGAGCAGGGGCACCGAGGCGGACACCCCCGTCCCGGCGCGGCTCGCGGTCCGCAAGACCTACAAGCTCTACCTGGGCGGGGCCTTCCCCCGCTCGGAGTCCGGCAGGAGTTACCCCGTGACCTCAGCCGACGGCACCCACCTCGCCAACGCCTCCCGGGCCTCCCGCAAGGACGCGCGCGACGCCGTCGTCGCGGCACGCAAGGCCTTCGGCGGCTGGTCCGGGCGCACCGCCTACAACCGGGGCCAGATCCTGTACCGGGTCGCTGAGGTCATGGAGGGGCGCCGCGAACAGTTCGCCGCCCGCCTCGTGGAGGCCGGGGGAGTGACACCGGCCGAGGCGGAACGCACCGTGTCCGCCGCTGTGGACCGCTGGGTGTACTACGCGGGCTGGACCGACAAGTACGTCCAGGTGCTCGGCGGGTCCAACCCCGTCGCGGGCCCCTTCCACAACCACTCGGCGCCCGAACCCACCGGCGTGGTCGCGGTGTTCGCGCCCCAGGACGCCCCGCTGCTCGGCCTGACCTCGGTGCTCGCCCCGGTGATCGCGACCGGCAACACCGCCGTGGTGGTCACCTCCGAGGCCGCGCCGCTGGCCGCGATCGAGCTGGCCGAGGTGCTGGCCACCTCCGACCTGCCCGGCGGCGTGGTCAACCTGCTCACCGGCGGCGCGGGCGAGATCGGCCCGCACCTGGCCTCGCACGCCGACGTCAACGCCCTGGACCTCACCGGGGCCGGGGAACACGCGGTGGAGTTCGAGAGGGCGGCCGCGACCACCCTCACGCGCGTGCTGCGTCCCGGCCCGGAGGCCACCGGCGGGGAGGACGCCTGGATCGGCGTCGACCCCGGGACCTCCCGGTTGACCCCCTTCCTGGAGACCAAGACGGTCTGGCATCCGGTCGGAGTGTAAGACTGACGGTCCGGCCCGCTCCCACCTTCCGGGGGCGGGCACGGTCCGACAGCCGAGTGGAGGAACGGTGTCAGCGAACACCCCCGAGCAGGCCGAGCCCCGAACCAGCGAGTCGAACACCCCCGAACCGGTGCGCGTCCCCGGGCTGCGTCTGGTGCGCCTGGACCGCACCACCCCCGAGGTGGCCCTGCTGCGCGAGGTCCTGCCCCGCCAACGGGTCGCCCCCGAACAGCGCCGGTTCATCGACGAGGCGGTGCACACCCTGCCCCGCGCCGACGACGACCCCGCACGGCACCCGTTCGCGATCGTCCTCAACGACGGTCCCCTGACCGACCGGAGCTCCGCCCAGGCCGCCTGCGTCGGCTTCGGGGTCATCGACCGGGTCGGTCGGCTCCGCGACCTGGTCGACGACCCGGAGCACGCCGTGCAGCTGCGCGCCTTCTACGTCCCGCTCGAACACCAGGGGAAGGGCATCGGCCGCGCCGCCTGCTCCGCGCCGCTGCTCGACCTCCTGGTGGCGGCGATCGCGCCCGGGGCCACCCAGATCGCGCTGTGCGTCAACGACGGCAACGACCTGGGAGAGCGGACCTACCGCTCGGCCGGGTTCCTTCCCAACGGCCGACGCCACGACGCCGGGGAGCACGGCATGCAGAGCGTGTTCACCCGACCGGTCGAGACCGGCTCCCACCCCGTGCCGCAGCTGCCGGAACACCGATGACGCGCTGGCGGGGTTCGCGCAGGAGGGCGGCGGGGCGCTGGGGCGCCGACCAGGTCCGCCTGGTGCGGCTGGACACCGGGACGGCCGAGGCCGCCCTGCTCCGGGAGGCCGCCCTCGGCCACCACCTGCCGCCCGAACAGCTGCGCTTCACCGGGCTGCCCGCGCGGACCCTGCCGGACGCCGACGGCGACCCGGAACGCTTCCCGTACGCGATCGTCGCCCTGGAGGGGCCGGTCACCGGCCCCGACCGGGCCGAGGAGGCCTGTGCGGGGTTCGGGGTCCTGGACCGGGTCCTGCGATCGGAACTGGTCGACGCGCCGGAACGCGCGGTGCTGCTGCGCGCCTACTACGTCACGCCACAATGGCAGGGCCGGGGCGTCGGCCGGGCCTCGTGCTCCGCACCCCTGCTCGACGCGCTGGCCCACGAGGTCGCTCCGCACGCGGAGGAGATCGTGCTCTGCGTCAACCGCGCCAACCAGGCGGCGCAGCGCGTCTACAAGGCCTCGGGTTTCGACTTCACCGGCACGGTCGTCCCCGGAGGCGCGGGCCCCCAGGAAGTGATGTCGCGCCCCCTGGAGACCGGAACCCACCCCGAACCGCACCAGCGGTACCGACGAACGGAGAATCCCCAGTGACTCGCACACCCCAGGCCGCCGCCGAGGAGGCCGCGACCGAGCTGCGTTCGCGCACCGGTGTGGACAACTACGACGTGGCCCTGGTGATGGGGTCGGGGTGGGCGCCCGCCGCCGACCTGCTCGGTGACTCCAAGCACGAGTTCCCCACCTCCGAACTGCCGGGCTTCCTCCCCCCGGCGGTGGAGGGCCACAGCGGGACGCTCCGCAGCATCGTGGACGGCGACCGCCACACGCTCGCCTTCCTCGGCCGCACGCATCTGTACGAGGGCCACGGCACCGACGCGGTCGTGCACAACGTCCGCACGGCGGTCGCGGCGGGCGCGAGGACCATCGTGCTGACCAACGCTGCGGGCGGCATCAACCCCGACTACGCCGTGGGTTCACCGGTGCTCATCGCGGACCACCTGAACATGACCGCGCGCTCCCCGCTGACCGGCGCGACCTTCGTCGACCTCACGGAGACCTACACCGCCGAGCTGCGCGCGGTGGCGCGCGAGGTCGACCCGGACCTGCCCGAGGGCGTGTACGCGGCCATGCCCGGGCCGCACTTCGAGACCCCCGCCGAGATCCGCATGCTCCGGGCCATGGGCGCCGACCTGGTCGGTATGTCCACGGTCCTGGAGGCCATCGCCGCCCGTGAGGCCGGGGCCCGCGTGCTGGGGATGTCCCTGGTCACCAACATCGCCGCCGGGCTGGAGGGGGCCAACCTCGACCACGAGGACGTCCTCGCCACCGGACGCGACTCCGCCGCCACCGTGGGCCGTCTGCTCGCGGACATCGTCAAGAGGTTCTAGGCCCCAGTCCCGCTCCGCCCCGGCCCCGTCGGGCGCCCATCACCCAGACAGGAGATCCCCATGACCGACTCCGCCCTCCTCGTCCAGGCCAGGGACTGGCTCGACCAGGACCCCGACCCCGAGACCCGGGGGGAACTGGGCGCGCTGCTGGCCCGGGTCGAGGTGGGTGACGGGGAGGCCCTGACCGACCTCGCCGACCGGTTCGCCGCGCGGCTGGAGTTCGGCACGGCCGGGCTGCGCGGCGCTCTGGGGGCGGGGCCCAACCGGATGAACCGTGTGGTGGTCATGCGCGCGGCGGCCGGGATCGCGGGCTGGCTCGGTGCGGAACCCCGACACGTGGTCATCGGTCACGACGCACGACACCGGTCGGCGGACTTCGCCCGGGACAGCGCCGCCGTCCTCACCGGGGCCGGGCACAGGGTCACCGTGCTGTCGGGTCCGCTGCCGACGCCCGTGCTGGCCTACACGCTGCGCCGTCTGGGCGCTGACGCGGGGATCGTGGTGACCGCCAGCCACAACCCGCCCCAGGACAACGGGTACAAGGTGTACGTCGGCGGGTCCGGCGACGACGCGGGCAGCCAGATCGTCTCCCCGGTGGACGCCGAGATCTCCGCCGCCATCGACGCGGTCGGGCCGGTCGGCGCGCTGCCGCTGGGCCGGGACTGGGAGGTGCTGGGCGACGACGCGGTGTCGGCCTACCTGGACGCGGTGACCGCACTGGTCCCGGACGGCCCCCGGGATCTCTCGGTGGTCTACACGCCCCTGCACGGCGTGGGCGGCCGGGTGCTGGTGGAGGCGGTGCGCAGGGCCGGTTTCGCGGCTCCCGAGGTGGTCGCCGAGCAGTTCGAGCCGGATCCGGACTTCCCGACGGTCGCCTTCCCCAACCCGGAGGAGCCGGGGGCGATGGACCTGGCCCTGGCGGCGGGGGAGGCGCACGGGGCGGACCTGGTGGTGGCCAACGACCCCGACGCCGACCGGCTGGCCCTCGCGGTGCCCGGTTACGGCCTCCTGACGGGGAACGAGGTCGGCGGCCTGCTCGCCGAGTACGTGCTCGACCACACCGGAGGGTCCGACCGGGTGGTGGCCACCTCGATCGTCTCCTCCAGCCTGCTCGGCGCCGTCGCCCGGGACCGGGGCGTGCACTACGAGGAGACGCTGACCGGGTTCAAGTGGCTGGCCCGCGCGGGCGCGCCCGGTCAGCGCAGGGTGTTCTCCTACGAGGAGGCCCTGGGCTACTGCGTGGGCGGGGACGACGGCCGACCGGTGGCCGACAAGGACGGTGTGAGCGCGGCGCTCGTGGCGCTCGCACTGGCGGCCGAGGCGAAGAGCCGGGGCCGTACCCTGGTGGACCTCCTCGACGACCAGGCCCGGCGGTACGGTCTGCACCTGAGCGACCAGCTGTCGGTTCGGGTACGGGACCTCTCCGAGATCACCGCGGCGATGCGGCGGTTGCGCGCCGAACCGCCCGCCGCGTTCGGCCCCCTGAAGGTGTCGGGGGTCGTGGACTTCGTCGACGGGCACGAGGGTCTGCCGCCGACGGACGCCGTGCGTTTCGAGCTCGGTGGGACGCGGGGGCGGGTGACGCTGCGTCCCTCGGGCACCGAGCCCAAACTGAAGGCCTACGCCGAGGTGGTGTCGGAGGTCGACGGCGACATCGCCGCCAGCCGCGCGCGCGGCTCGGCACTGCTGTCCGAGCTGATGGCGGCGGTCGCCGTGGTGGTCAGGGGATGATCCGGGGCCGGGGCGGGGTCACTCGCTCCCTTCGGAGGGTTCCACGACCGGCCGGTGCACGACCTCGTCGATGACGGTGAGCGTCTGGGTGGACGTCACACCGGGGAGTGACTGGAGTCGGCTCAGGATGAGGTCGCGCAGCTGGTTGGTGTTGGCGACGCGGACCAGCAGCACGATGTCCGCCGACCCCACCACGTACCAGCAGTACTCGATCTCGGGGTAGGACGAGAGGATCTCCCGGTTGGCCCGCCAGTCGGGCTGGCTGCCCGAGATGAGTACCAGCGCGGTGACGCCGAGCCCCATCTTGGAGTGGTCGGTCACCACGGAGTAGCCGCGGATGACCCCTTCGTCGGTGAGGCGCTTGATCCGGTTGTATGCCGTGGCTCGGGAGACGTTGGCCAGCGCGGCGATCTCGGTGATGCCGGTCCGGGCGTCCTTGGCGAGCGCGCTCAGAATGGTCTGGTCGGTCGTGTCCGGCCGCCGGCCGTTCCTGTGCTGTTCGCCCATGGCCATGTGCGTGCTCCTCGTGTGCTCTTGTCGCAGGGCTCTGCTCCGTGCTGTCGTCATTGACAGGAAGCCGGGAAAAGCCGGTCGGAGAGATGACGGACGCGCGTTCCGTGGTGCTCGGGTCGGGGTGGGGGGTTTCGGGGGATTCGTGCGTACGGACCTCTGGTGGGATCCGCCAAACGGGGGAGTGGCGGAGGAGTTCCGACTGTACTCATGGTTGACGCACGGAGTAGGTCGAGGGTTTCCCTGACTGAGCAGTAACTACACCCGAACCAGCAGAATCCGCCAGAAATTCTTGTCTTGACGCCCATTCTCCGCATATTTGTCGTGACTGTCCGGGCATACGACGACTCCCTGTGTGTGGCCTCCGGGGGTCCTCGGGTGGGGTGGAAGCTGGGTGGTGTTGATGGTGATTCGTGATGTTTGGCACTGCGTGTCGTTTTCCCTCGTTCGAGGGGGTGAATCCTGGACGTATACGAACCAAACCAGGTCTCACGTTCCTGATCGTATCGACTGTACGGTCGTATCTAGCGAAACTGTCCAGTTGTACGGAGAATCAAAGGCAGACCGTGACCACCCCGAGCCCGGGTCGCGCCACCACGCGAGCGGGGCCACGTTGGGAGCCGCTCGACATGCCAACCCCAGAGCCCACGGGCCAGGGCGCCACCACCGTGGAGCACCTGAGCCCCGCACTCACCCGCGAGCTGTACCGCGCGATGCGTACGGCGCGTGACCTGGACACCGAGGCCATCGCCCTCCAGCGCCAGGGCGTCTTCCCCGCCTACGTCTCCGTCCGGGGACAGGAGGCCGCCCAGGTGGGCAGCGCCAGCGCGCTCGACCCCACCCGCGACTTCGTCTTCCCCACCTACCGCGAGATGGCCTCCGCCCTCGCCTACGGGGTCGAGATGGTCGGCTACATGGCCACCCACCGCGCCCTGTGGCACGGGGGCCTCTACGACGTGATGGAGTCCCGCTTCGGCGCGATCAACGCGGTGGTCGGCGGTCCCGTGCCGCACGCCGTGGGCTGGGCGGTCGGTGAGCGGCTCCGGGGCGGTGACGGCGTCGCCATGGCCTACTTCGGTGACGGCGCCAGCTCCGAGGGCGACGTGCACGAGTCCATGAACTTCGCGGGCGTGTTCACGGCCCCCGTCGTCTTCCTCTGCCAGAACAACCAGTGGGCCCTGTCGGTGCCCAACGAACGCCAGGTGGCGGGAGGCTCCGTCGCCGCGCGTGCCGAGGGCTACGGCATGGCCGGGGTCCTCGTCGACGGAAACGACGTCGGCGCCGTGTACTCGGCCACGGCGGAGGCGGTCGAGCGTGCCCGTGCGGGCGGCGGTCCCACGGTCATCGAGGCGCTCACCTACCGCGTCGAACCCCACTCCACCTCCGACGACCCGGGCCGCTACCGGGACCAGGCGGAGGCCGAGCGCTGGCGCGGACGCGACCCCCTCGAGCTGCTGCGCGCGGCGATGATCGAGGCCGGACACGCCGACGCGACCGACCTCGCCACCGTGGACGCCGAGGCAGCGAAGCGCGCCGAGGAGATCCGCGACGGGGTCGCGGAGGCCCCCGAGCCCGACGGCTCCGCGTTGTTCACCCACGTCTTCCGGGAGACCACCGAGGAGCTGGCCCGGCAGCACCGCACCTGGCAGGAAGAGGTCGAGCTGTGACCGAGCTGATCGAACACACCGACACGCCGGTCGTGACCCGGACGGTCGAGCTGTCCATGCAGCAGGCCATCAACCGGGCCCTGCGCGTGCTGCTGGAGGAGGACCCGGAGGTCCTGGTCTTCGGTGAGGACGTCGGAGCCCTGGGCGGTGTCTTCCGTGTCACGGACGGTCTCCAGAAGGAGTTCGGTGACCAGCGCGTCTTCGACACTCCGCTGGCGGAGTCGGCCATCATGGGCATGGCGGTCGGCCTGGCGATGAACGGCTGGCGGCCGGTCCCCGAGCTCCAGTTCGACGGCTTCGCGTATCCGGCCGTCGACCAGATCGTCAACCAGGTGGCGCGCATGAACTACCGCACCCGTGGCGCCGCCCCCATGCCGATCACCCTGCGCCTGCCGTCCTTCGGCGGCATCCAGGCCCCCGAGCACCACGGCGAGAGCCTGGAGGCGCTCTTCGCGCACACCCCCGGGCTCAAGGTCGTGGCCCCCTCCGACCCGGGTGAGGCCTACAGCCTGCTGCTCCAGTCCGTGCGTTCCGACGACCCGGTCGTGTTCATGGAGCCCAAGGCCCGCTACTGGGACCGTCGTCCGGTCCGCTTGAGCGAGCCCACCGACCCCATCGGCACCAGCCGGATCGTGCGTCCCGGAACCCACGCCACCCTCGTCGCCTGGGGCGCGATGGTGCACCGCTGCCTCCAGGTGGCCGAGCTGGCCGCCGAGGACGGAGTGGACCTGGAGGTCCTGGACCTGCGCTGGCTCAAGCCCATCGACGCCGCGGGGCTGGCCGCCTCGGTGGCCCGCACCAAGCGGGCCGTGGTCGTCCACGAGGCTCCGCTCACCGCCGGTCTCGGCGCGGAGGTGGCCGCGCTCGTCACCGAGAACTGCTTCCGTGAGCTCGCCGCCCCGGTCCAGCGCGTCACCGGATTCGACGTGCCCTACCCGGCCGGGCCGTTGGAGTCCCAGTACCTGCCGACGATCGACCGCGTGCTGCTCGCGGTCCAGCGAACCCTGGAGTACTAGCCCCCATGCCCGAAGAGAACATCACCTTCACCCTCCCCGACCTGGGTGAGGGCCTGGTCGAGGCGACCGTCCTGGAGTGGCAGGTCGCGGTCGGGGACACGATCGGCCGCAACGACCCGCTGGTCGAGGTCGAGACCACCAAGTCCGCCGTCGTCATCCCCTCGCCCAAGGCGGGGCGCGTGGTGGAACTGCACGCGGAGGAGGAGCAGGTGGTCCCGGTCGGGGACGCCCTGGTGACCTTCGCGGTGGAGGTCGAGGAAAAGGCGCCGCAGGCCGGGATCGTGGGACGTGTTCCCGAGGAGGACGCCACACCGCGGCGCCGGGTCCGGCTCAGGCCACCGACGAACTGACGCCGTTCCGGCGAGGGCCCGTTCGGATGTCGACACGAACAGAGCGATGATTCCGGTCATTCTGTTTATAGGAACATCTGAATGGGCCCTCGTTCGCTTCCAGCAAATCCCAACCCGGCACGAGAACGGAAAAGATTCATGAACGCGAATCTCGTCGGAGGCGTGACAATGCGTTATGCGGATTTGCCTCCGCAGGCGCCCGGCGATCACCTCCCGGTGCTTCTGCTGCACGGTTTCGGCACCAACTTCGAGATGAATTGGAGCGCCGCCGGATGGCCGCGCGCGCTCGACGCCGAGGGTCGCCGGGTGATCGGCCCCGACCTGCGCGGTCACGGGGCCAGCGACAAGCCCACCGACAGCGGGCTCTACCTGCCCGAACACTTCGTCAACGACCTCCTGGGGCTGCTCGACGACCTGGGCGTGGAGCGCGTCGACGTCGTCGGCTACTCCATGGGCTCCCGGCTCGCCTGGGAGCTCGCGCTCACCGCCCCCGAGCGGCTGCGGAGGGCGGTCCTGGGCGGGTTCGGTCCGGGCGACGCGCTGGCGGGCGTGGACGCCGCCGACCCGGGTGCGGGGGACACCCCCTTCGACCACGTG
Source organism: Nocardiopsis sp. NPDC058789 (assembly GCF_042745575.1). Classification (NCBI taxonomy): domain Bacteria; kingdom Bacillati; phylum Actinomycetota; class Actinomycetes; order Streptosporangiales; family Nocardiopsidaceae; genus Nocardiopsis; species Nocardiopsis sp. NPDC058789. The sequence goes on along the minus strand of NZ_JBHYOW010000013.1, from coordinate 148,975 downwards.
TACCGGACCGTCGCCGCGCTTCCGGGGAACGACACCGAGGCGCTCGCGGCCTGCGTCCGGGGCCAGGCCGCCCGCCCCTTCCAGGAGGAACCCCGTCCCGTCGGGGTCCCGATGCTCCTGGTCTCCGGTGCCAGGGACACCGTCGCGGAGGGCGCCGCCGGGCTCGCGGAGCGTTGCGGCGGGTCGTTCGTGGAGATCCCCGGGCGCGACCACGCCAACGCGGTCTCCTCGCGGGTCTTCAAGCAGGCGGCGGTGGGGTTCCTGGACGACTGAGTCCGTGCGTGTCCGAGTGGGTCAGTCCGGTCTAGACCGGGTGGGGTCGCACGGGGCTCCGGCGGGGCGGTGTGACCACAGGTGAAGGTCACGACACGCGCGGTCGCACCGCCGGATTCCTCGGGGGAACCGGAGGTCAAAAACGGCGATTAGGCCGGAGGTTGCCCGGATCCGGTGTGCTCTTGGTAACTTCCCGGTAAGGCCCCGTTTCACTCTGCTCTCGCCTTCATAACAACTCCGTCCGTTGGTTAGAAGTACATTCGGCCAGCGGATATCGTCCGGCTGCAGAACTCAGGTCGGTCCCGCGCGGAATGCGGTCCGCTGAGAGGGCGAAGGGGAGACTTTCTAGTGAAGCGCAGCAACGCAGCCAAGTTCGCGGCGGTCGCCGCCGCGGGCGTGCTCGCACTCACCGCGTGCGACAACGCGGCCGACAACGGTGGTGGCGACGGTGGCGGCGACGGAGAGGTCTCCTCCGACCTCAAGGTCGGCCTGGCCTACGACGTGGGTGGTCGCGGTGACCGCTCCTTCAACGACTCCGCCTACCGCGGCCTGGAGCAGGCCGCTGAGGAACTGGGCGTCGAGACCAACGACTTCGAGCCCGCCGACGGCGAGGCCGAGTCCGCCAAGGAGGAGCGCCTGGCCACCATGGCGGAGGAGGGCTACGACGTCATCATCGCCGTGGGCTTCGCCTACGACGCCTCCGTCCAGGCCGTCGCCACCGAGTACCCCGAGGTCGACTTCGCGATCGTCGACTCCGAGATCGAGGACATCGACAACGTCACCAGCCTCGTCTTCGCCGAGGAGCAGGCCTCCTTCCTCGCCGGTGCCGCCGCCGCGCTGACCACCGAAGAGGACCACGTCGGCTTCGTCGGCGGTGTCGAGACCCCGCTGATCCGCAAGTTCGAGGCGGGCTACGTCGCGGGCGTCGCGCACGTCGACGAGGACATCGAGGTGGAGATCAACTACCTCAGCCAGCCGCCGGACTTCGCCGGCTTCAACGACCCCGCCCAGGGCCGTGAGGCCGCCCAGGCCCAGTACGACCGCGGCGCGGACGTCATCTACCATGCCGCCGGCGCCTCCGGCAACGGCATCCTCCAGTCCGCCGTGGACAACGACTTCACCTTCATCGGCGTCGACAGCGACCAGTACGAGAACGCCGAGGAGGAGCAGAAGCCGTACGTCCTGACCTCCGCCATCAAGCAGGTCGACGTGTCGGTCTTCGAGTTCATCCGCTCCGCCACCGAGGGCGACGTCGAGGCCGGGATCAAGCGCTTCGACCTCAGCGAGGGCGGCGTGGACTACACGCAGACCAACGAAGAGGCGATCGCCCCCGTCCAGGACGAGCTCGACGAGCTCAAGCAGCAGATCATCGACGGTGAGATCGAGGTTCCCAGCCAGCCGTAACGGCTCCGGGACACTCCACGGAGCGGGCACCGGGCCCGCACCGTGACACGAAGGAACACGGAGCCGGAGGGGCCAGCCCCCTTCGGCTCCGCCCGGTAGCCGCACCGCGACGAAGGCGTCCCGGCCGTGGCCGATCCCAGGCCCGTCCGCGCCCCGCCGCACATTCCCACAGAGGAGTCTGATGAGCAGCACGCCATCGGGCGGCGGGTCGAACGAACCCGCCGCCGTTGAGCTGCGCGGGATCACGAAGCGTTTTCCCGGCGTCGTGGCCAACCACGACATCGACATCACCGTGGCTCCCGGTACCGTGCACGCCATCGTCGGCGAGAACGGGGCGGGCAAGTCCACGCTGATGAAGACCCTGTACGGCATGCACCGGCCGGACGAGGGCACCATCCACATCCGTGGCCAGGAGGTGCGCTTCCACTCGCCCTCCGACGCCATCAGGCACGGCATCGGCATGGTCCACCAGCACTTCATGCTGGCCGACAACCTCACCGTCCTGGAGAACGTGGTCCTGGGTGCCGAGCGCAGGCACGGCATCGGCCGGAAGGCCCGGGCCCGCATCCAGGAGCTGTCCGCCCAGTACGGGCTCGGCGTCGACCCCGACCGCCTCATGGAGGACCTGGGCGTCGGCGACCGCCAGCGCGTGGAGATCCTCAAGGTCCTCTACCGGGGCGCCCGGACCATCATCCTGGACGAGCCCACCGCCGTGCTGGTGCCGCAGGAGGTCGACGAACTCTTCGACAACCTGCGCGTGCTCAAGCGCGAGGGCCTGACGGTCATCTTCATCTCGCACAAGCTCGACGAGGTCCTGTCGGTCGCGGACGACATCACGGTGATCCGTCGCGGCACGACGGTGGCCACCGCCGACCCGCGCACGACCACGGCCCGCCAGCTCGCCACGCTCATGGTCGGCGGCGAACTGCCCGTGCCCGAGCTGCGCGAGTCCACCGTCACCGACAAGGTCGTGCTCGCCCTGGCCGGGGTCACCCTGCTCTCGGCCGAGGGCCGGCCCGTCGTCGACGACGTCACCCTGGACATCCGCGAGGGCGAGATCGTCGGCATCGCCGGGGTCGAGGGCAACGGCCAGTCCGAGCTCATCGAGGCCATCATGGGGATGCGCCGGGCCAGCTCCGGCACCATCACCCTCGAAGAGCACGACATCACCCACTGGTCCACGCTGCGCATCCGCGAGGCCGGGGTCGGCTACATCCCCGAGGACCGCCACCGGCACGGCGTCCTGCTGGACTCCCCGCTCTGGGAGAACCGCGTCCTCGGCCACCAGACCCGGGCACCCAGCGTCAACGGCCCCTGGATCAACCGGCCCGGAGCCCGCGCCGACTCCGAGCGGATCGTCGCCGAGTACGACGTCCGCACCCCCAACATCGACGTCGTCGCCGACGCGCTGTCCGGGGGCAACCAGCAGAAGTTCATCATCGGCCGGGAGATGAGCGGGAACCCCCGGTTCCTGGTCGCCGCCCACCCGACCCGAGGCGTGGACGTCGGCGCGCAGTCGGCCATCTGGGAGCAGCTGCGCGAGGCCCGCGCCGCCGGGCTGGCCGTGCTGCTGATCTCCGCCGACCTCGACGAGCTCATCGGCATGTCCGACACACTCCACGTCATCCTGCGCGGCCGCCTGGTCGCGGAGGCCGACCCGACCAGCGTCACCCCCGAGCAGCTCGGCTCCGCCATGACCGGCGCCGGACTGGACGGCGCGGGCGCGCACACGGAAGGTGACAGCGGTGCTGAGGGCACCCACAGCAACGAGAGCGAGGACGGCGCATGAGTGACCCCGTACGCCGGACCGTCGCGACACCGGTCGTGATCCTCCTGGCGGTCCTCCTGGGCGGCGGGGGCACCGTCGTCCTGGACCTGTTCCTGCTGTGGTGGGCCGCGCTCATCATCGGCGTCGTCCTCGCCTTCTCCCTCGTGGCCGTCCTGGCCCCGATGACCCCCGACCGGAACCGGGTGGGCTCCGACGGGACCAAGGAGGAGGGCACACCCCTCCACCGGATCCTCGTCGTCCCGATGGCCCTGGTGCTCTCGGTCGCGGGCGGCCTGGTCGCCGCATGGATGTTCGACCTCTCGCTGATCGATTCCGTCGCCGCCGCGCTGGGCGCCGTGGTCGGCTCGCTGCTCGCGTTCGTGCTCTTCCACCGCCTCTCCGCGATGATGGCGCTGTCCTTCGCCGCCGTGCTGACGGCGGGCGTGATCGCGATCGGCGTCACCGCCGCGGTCCTGTACTTCAGCGGCATCGCGCCGCTGCCCACCTTCGAGCGGATGCTGGAGTACGGCACCCGGCCCAACAGCCTGGTGCAGATCATCAACGACAGCACCACGTACTACCTGGCCGCCGTGGCCGTGGCGATCGGCTTCAAGATGAAGCTGTTCAACATCGGCGTGGACGGCCAGTACCGGCTCGCCGCGCTGCTGGCGGCCGCTGTCGGCGGCTACCTGGTGCTGCCCCCGGTGCTCAGCCAGTTCGTCGTCATCCTCACCGCCGTCGTGGTCGGCGGCGTGTGGGCGGGCATCGCGGGCTACCTCAAGGTGGCCCGGGGCGTGTCCGAGGTGATCTCCACGATCATGCTCAACGCGATCGCCACCGGCATCACCGCCTACCTGCTGAGCGAGGGCCGCCTCGCGGTCGAGATCAGCACCAACAACATCGGCACCCCGCCGATCCCCGAGTCCGGCTGGGTCCCCGGCATCCCGGCGACCTTCCTCGGCTCGGACCGGGAGATCTACGGTCTGATCCTGCTGTCCGTCGCGGTGGGCATCGGGTACTGGATCATGCTCAACCGCACACGGTTCGGCTTCGAACTGCGGGCCACCGGCCAGTCGCAGTCGGCGGCCGAGGCCAGCGGTGTGAACGTGCGGAAGATGGTCTTCCTGTCCATGCTCTTCTCGGGCATGGTCGCCGGTCTGGTGGGTCTGCCGCAGCTGCTCGGCAACTCCCACTACTACGCCCTGGACTTCCCGACGGGGATCGGCTTCATCGGCATCGCGATCGCGCTGCTGGGACGCAACCACCCCGTGGGCATCGTCTTCGCCTCCCTGTTCTGGGCCTTCCTGACCCAGGCGGCGGGCATCCTGCCCTTCGACGGCATCCCGCAGGAGATCGCCGTCATCGCCCAGGCCACGATCGTCCTCACGGTCGTCGTGGTCTACGAGGTCGTGCACCGCTGGGGCCGCCGCTACCAGCAGCAGCAGATCGGCAGGCAGCTCGGCCGCACGACCGAGTCCACCCCGGAGCCCGCCGCCGTGTCCGACGGCGGCGCCTCCGACGGTCCCGTCACCGACGGCACCGACGACAAGCGCGGCGGGGAGGCACAGTGAGCCAGGAACTCAACGTGATGGAGCCGGTGAACAGGGCGTCCCGGCCCCGGGGATGGTCGCGCTGGCGCGGCCTCACCCTGCTCATGGCGGTCTTCGTGTCGCTGGCGGGCCTGCGGGTCATCACCGGCCAGGACATGCTGACCGACGCGGGCACCGTCCGCACCACGCTGACCTTCGCGGTCCCGATCGGTCTGGCCGCCCTCGGCGGTCTGTGGGCCGAGCGCGCGGGCATCATCAACATCGGTCTCGAAGGCATGATGATCTTCGGGACGTGGTTCGGCGCCTACTTCGCGTGGAGCTTCAACGACCCGTGGATCGGCCTGCTGGCCGGAACCCTGGGCGGCATGCTCGGCGGCCTGGTCCACGCGGTGGCCACCGTGACCTTCGCGGTGGACCACATCGTGTCCGGTGTGGCGATCAACATCCTCGCCCTGGGCGCCATGCGCTACCTGTCGATCCTGGTCTACTCCGACATCCCCGGAGCCGGCGCGGCCCAGTCCCCGTCCGCCCCGTCGTTCCCGACCCTGAACCTGCCGTGGCTGCCGGAGGCGCTCGCGCCGGTCGCGCAGAGCGGCATCTTCCTGGTCAGCGACCTGGCGGCGCTGGTCATCGGCCTCACCACCCGCATGTCGGCGCTGACCCTCATCGCCATCCTGCTGGTCCCGATCAGCTACCTGGTGCTGTGGAAGACCACCTTCGGCCTGCGGCTGCGCTCGGTCGGTGAGAACCCCGACGCCGCCGAGTCCCTCGGTGTGCCGGTGTACACGCTCAAGTACGTCGCCGTGGTCATCTCCGGTGGTCTGGCCGGTATGGGCGGCGTGTTCCTCGCGATCGTCGCCTCCCAGATCTACCAGGAGGGGCAGACCGGCGGCCGGGGCTACATCGGTCTGGCCGCGATGATCTTCGGCAACTGGCGCCCCGGCGGTCTGGCCATGGGCGCCACCCTGTTCGGCTACACCGACGCGCTCCAGCTGCGCGGGGGCGGAGCGGCCATCCACGCACTGCTGCTGCTCCTGGCCGTGGTCCTGCTCGTGGTGGCCGTGTGGCAGGTGCGCAAGGACCGCAAGGGCATCGCCGTGGCGGGTGTCCTCGCCGCGATCGTCCTGCTCTTCTGGTACTTCAGCACCGACTCGCTGCCGCGTGAGCTGGCGACCTACAGCCCGCACATCGCGACGCTGCTGGTGCTCTCGCTGGCCTCGCAACGGCTGCGGGCACCCGCCGGGATCGGAAAACAGTGGAGGGCGAGCAGGTCATGACCGCACGGGAAGTGGACTGGGAGGCCCTGCGCGAGGCCGCCCGGGAGGCCATGGGCCACGCCTACGCGCCGTACTCGAAGTACCCGGTGGGCGCGGCGGCGCTGGTCGACGACGGCCGGGTGGTGAGCGGCTGCAACGTGGAGAACGCCTCCTACGGTGTGGGCCTGTGCGCCGAGTGCGGGCTCGTCAGCGCCCTGCACGCCTCCGGTGGCGGCCGACTGGTCGCCTTCGCCTGCGTGGACGGCCAGGGGCGGACCCTGATGCCGTGCGGGCGCTGTCGCCAGCTCCTGTACGAACACGGCGGGCCGGACCTGCTGGTGGACACGCCCGAGGGCATCCTGCCCATGGAACGCGTGCTGCCCCAGGCCTTCGGACCGCACAACCTCGCCTGACCGGCGGAGCACCAACGGTCGTCTCCCCGGCCGCCGACCCACGGCGGCCGGGGAGACGTCTTTGCGCACCACCTCTTCACGACACGGAAGGAACATGACATGGACGTCATCGAGATCATCCGCGCCAAACGAGACGGGGGACGCCTGACCCCGGAACAGATCGACTGGGTGATCGGGGCCTACACCGGTGGCGAGGTGGCCGAGGAGCAGATGGCGGCGCTGGCGATGGCGATCTTCCTGCGCGGCATGGACCGCGCGGAGGTGAGCCGCTGGACCGAGGCGATGCTCTCCTCGGGTGACCGCCTGGACTTCACCGACCTGGACCGGCCCACCACGGACAAGCACTCCACCGGAGGAGTGGGCGACAAGATCACCCTTCCGCTCACCCCCACCGTGGCGGCCTGCGGGGCGGCCGTCCCGCAGCTGTCCGGGCGCGGGCTCGGGCACACCGGCGGCACCCTCGACAAGCTGGAGTCCATCCCCGGGTGGCGGGCGTCGCTGTCCACCGACGAGATGCGGCGGGTCATCACCGACACCGGCGGGGTGATCTGCGCGGCCGGAAGCGGACTGGCACCCGCCGACCGCAGGCTGTACGCCCTGCGCGACGTCACCGGCACGGTGGAGTCCATCCCGCTGATCGCCGCCTCCATCATGAGCAAGAAGCTCGCGGAGGGCACGGCCGCGCTGGTGCTGGACGTCAAGGTGGGTTCGGGCGCGTTCATGAAGGACGCCGACTCCGCCCGCGAGCTGGCCCGGACGATGGTGGACATCGGCAACGACCACGGTGTCCGCACGGTCGCCCTGCTCACCGACATGGCCACGCCCCTGGGCCGCCAGGTCGGCAACGCGCTGGAGGTCGCGGAGTCGGTGGAGGTGCTCTCGGGCGGCGGCCCCGCCGACGTCGTGGAGCTCACGGTGGCGCTGGCCCGCGAGATGCTCCTCGCGGCGGGCATGACGCCCGGGGAGAACGGGGTGAAGGACCCCGCCGACGCGCTGCGCGACGGCAGCGCGCTGGAGTCCTGGAAGGCGCTGGTGCGCGCCCAGGGCGGGGACCCGGACGCGGCGCTGCCGGTGGCGGCCGAACGCCGTACGGTCCTGGCTCCGACCAGCGGTGTGGTCACGCGGCTGGACGCCTACCAGGTGGGCCTGGCCGCGTGGCGTCTGGGCGCGGGCCGGGCCCGCAAGGAGGACGCGGTCTCGTTCGGCGCGGGGGTCACCCTGCACGCCAAGCCGGGCGAGGAGGTCTCGGCGGGTGAACCGCTGTTCACCCTGCACGCGGACGAGCCCGAACGCTTCGACCGCGCCGCCCGGGCGCTGGAGGGCGCCCTCGACATCGGCGGCGCGGCCGAGCGGACGGCGAACCCCCTGGTCATCGACCGGGTCTCCTGACCCCTAGTTGGGCATCGGCGGCATCATCTGCTGCGGGGCGGCGTCCGGCACCAGCAGGAACGCGGCGGCGGCGACGAGGACGAACAGGAAACCGACCACCGTCGTCGCCGTGGCGGACCAGCGCGCCCACGGGCTGGTTCCCCGGTTGAGCAGGGCCAGGGCCAGGGTGGAGGCGAGCACGGTGAGCAGTGACACCGCGCCGCCCATCCACAGCTGGGCCTCGATGGAGCGGATCTGGCCGCCCTCGATGGGCTGGCCACCGAGCATGATCATGCTGGTGAGGAGCTCCAGCAGCTGGCTGGAGAAGATGGTGACGGCGAGCAGGGCCAGGCCCACGATGCTCAGGGTCTCGCTGGAGAAGGCGCCGCCGGGGCGGGGCTCGGTCTCGGTGACCTCGAACTCGTGGTCGTCGGCGGCCTCCTCCTCGGCGGCCTCACCCTCCGGGGCGTCGGGCTCGGCGGTGCGCGCCGTGCCGGAGGCCTCGGCGGGGTACCCCGGCTCGAACTTCGGCTGCGGCGAGCCCCCGCCGGTGCTCGTGGTGTTCTCGGGCTTGTCGTTGTCTTCCGGTGCGGTACTCACGCGGCCAACGTACCCGCGTATCGGGATAAGCGGGACCTAAGAATCACCTGCTCAGGCAAGGGATACCGCCAATTTCCGGTCAGGCGGCGGAGGTCGGTGCGGTCAGTAGCACGTACGACAGCACGGTCAGTACGACGAACAGGAGCCCGACCAGCACGGTGGCGGCGGAGAGGGCGCGCACCCACGGGCTGGTCTCCGGTCCGGAGCGGAACAGCGCGGCGGCCGAGCACAGGACGGCCAGCGCCGAGAACAGTCCGGCGCCGGTGAGCTCACCCTGGACCGCCGGGCCGAGGGTGCCCTCGGCGCCGATGAGGGTCTGCGTGTTGAAGATCCCGATCAGCTGGGTGGACAGCAGGGTGGTGGCCAGCATGAGGAGCCCGGTCACGCTGAGGGTCCCGGGACCGAACAGGGGAGCGCGGCGCGGCGCGTGCTGGCCCTCCAGGAACGCCTCGGAGGCGGGTGAGGACACCGCGGCGGCCGGGGTCTCGGGGGTGGGCTCGGACCCGGGCGTCTCGGTGGACTCGTCGGGGGAGGTGGGGGACGTGGTGTCTTCTGAGGAGGTACTCACGCGCGCCAAAATACCCCGCGTCCGTCCCGTTTCGCGGCACCGTAACCGGTTGACTGCGGCCGGTTCCGGCCATTTCGCCCGAGGTCGTCGTTCAGGGGAAAAACAATCACGGGTGCTTGTTCTTTTCTGTGTCCGGTGTCACCCTCTTTCCCATGACCGCTACAGCAGCCCCCTCCCTGTGGATCGGGAACGCCTCGGGCTTCTACGGTGACCGCCTCGCCGCCGTCCACGAGATGCTCACCGAAGGCCCCGTCGACGTGCTCACCGGCGACTACCTGGCCGAACTCACGATGGCCATCCTCGGTCGCGACCAGCTGGCCGACCCGAGCAGGGGTTACGCCCGCACCTTCCTGCGGCAGATGCGTGCGTGCCTGGCCACCGTCATGGAACGCCGGGTCCGCGTGGTCACCAACGCGGGCGGCCTCAACCCCCGGGGCCTGGCCGACCGCCTCACCGAACTAGCGGAGGGTCTCGGCTTCGAGCCCCGTATCGCCTGCGTCACCGGGGACGACCTGCTGCACCGGGCCGAGGAACTCGACCTCGGCACCCCCCTCACAGCCAACGCCTACCTGGGCGCCTTCGGGATCGCCCGGTGCCTGGACGCCGGGGCGGACATCGTCGTCACCGGCCGCGTCACCGACGCCTCCCTGGCGGTGGGCCCCGCCATCTCCCACTTCGGCTGGACCCGGGACGACCTCGACGCCCTCGCCGGAGCGACCGCCGCGGGACACGTCATCGAGTGCGGAGCCCAGGCCACGGGCGGCAACTACGCCCTGCCGCGCGAGCTCGCCGGACGCGACCTGGACCACCCCGGGTTCCCGATCGCGGAGATCTCCGCCGACGGCACCTCGGTGATCACCAAGCACCCGGGTTCCGGCGGCGCGGTCACCGTGGGCACCGTCACCGCGCAGCTCGTCTACGAGATCCGGGGCGCCCGCTACCCCGGCCCCGACGTCACCACCCGCCTGGACACCGTCCGGCTCGACCAGGAGGCCGAGGACCGGGTACGGATCAGCGGGGTCACCGGGGAGGCCCCGCCGCCCGAGCTCAGGGTCGGCCTCACCGGGATCAGCGGCTTCCGCAACGAGGTCGAGTTCCTCGTCACCGGACTGGACGCGGAGGACAAGGCCGCCCGGGCCGAGCGCCAGATGCGCGCCGCACTGGCCAGGGGCGGCCCCGCCGACCTCCGGTTCGCGTTCGTTCCGGCCCGCGATCCCCACGGTGACACCCAGGACGACGCCACCGCCCGGCTGCGCGTGGTCGCCCGCGACCACGACCCCGCCGTCATCGGGCGCCGCTTCGGTGCCGCCGCGGTGGAACTGGCGCTCGCCAGCTACGCCGGGTTCCACATCACCGCGCCGCCCCGCGACGCCCGCCCGGACGGGGTCACCGTCTCCCACGCGCTGGTCCCGGCGGCCGAGGTCGAGCACACCGTCATCACCCCGGACGGGGAGCGGGAACACGTCCCGCACCCCGAGCGCACCAGAGCACTCACGGAGGTCCCCGAACCCCCGCTCCCCGAACCCCTGCCCGAGGGGCCGACCCGCGTCGCACCCCTGGGCCTGGTACTGGGCGCGCGCAGCGGCGACAAGGGCGCTGACGCCAACGTGGGCGTGTGGGCCACCTCCGACGAGGGCTGGCGCTGGCTGGCCCACACCCTCACCGCCGACACCCTGCGCGAGCTCCTGCCCGAGACCGCCGACCTCCGGGTCACTCGCCACCTGCTGCCCCGACTACGGGCCGCCAACTTCTGGATCGAGGGGATCCTCGCCACCGGCTCCGCCCGCCGCGAGGGACTGGACCCCCAGGCCAAGGGGCTCGGTGAGTGGCTGCGCGCCCGCCGTCTGCCCGTCCCCGCGTCCCTGCTGCCCGAGACCCCGCTGCCCCAGACCCCGCGACACGAGGAGGGCCCGTGAGCGTCCTGACCTCCGGACTCGACACCCGGAGCCCGGCCTACGCCGAGGCCAGGGAGTCCATGCTCGCCAAACTCACCGAGCTCGACACCGAACACGCCAAGGCCCTGGCCGGGGGCGGTGAACGCTACGTGGAGCGGCACCGTGCCCGGGGCGGACTGCTGGCCCGGGAACGGATCGAACTCCTCCTGGACGAGGGCAGCCCCTTCCTCGAACTGTCCCCGCTGGCCGCGTGGGGGAGCGACTTCCACGTGGGCGCCAGCGTGGTCACCGGGGTGGGCGTGGTCTCGGGCGTCGAGTGCGTGATCGTCGCCAACGACCCCACCGTGCGCGGCGGCTCCAGCAACCCCTGGTCCCTGCGCAAGTCGCAGCGGGCCGGGGAGATCGCGGAACGCAACCGGATGCCCATGATCAGCCTCGTGGAGTCCGGCGGCGCCGACCTGCCCACGCAGAAGGAGATCTTCATCCCCGGCGGCGGCACCTTCCGCCACCTCACCCAGCTGTCCGCCGCGGGGATCCCCACCATCGCCCTGGTCTTCGGCAACTCCACAGCGGGTGGGGCCTACGTCCCCGGCATGAGCGACCACGTGGTCATGGTCCGGGACCGCTCCAAGGTCTTCCTCGGCGGTCCACCGCTGGTCAAGGCGGCCACCGGCGAGGAGAGCGACGACGAGTCCCTGGGCGGCGCCCGCATGCACGCCGAGGTCTCCGGCCTCGCCGACCACTTGGCCGAGGACGAGCACGACGCGATCCGGCTCGGCCGCCGAATCGTGGCCCGCCTCAACCACGTCAAGGCCGGACCCGTCCCCGCCCGCGAGGTCCGCGAACCCCTGCTGCCCGCCGAGGAGCTCCTGGGGATCATGCCGCCCGACCTCAAGGTCCCGGTGGACCCGCGCGAGGTCATCGCGCGCGTGGTGGACGGCTCGGAGTTCGACGAGTTCAAACCGTCCTACGGCCCCGGCCTGGTCACCGGCTGGGCCACCCTGCACGGGTACCCGGTCGGCCTCCTGGCCAACGACAACGGCGTGCTGTTCAGCGCCGAGGCGCAGAAGGCCACCCAGTTCATCCAGCTCGCCAACCGCTCCCACACACCGCTGGTCTTCCTGCACAACACCACCGGCTACATGGTCGGTGCCGAGTACGAGCAGGGCGGGATCATCAAGCACGGCTCGATGATGATCAACGCCGTCTCCAACAGCACCGTCCCGCACTTCTCCGTGCTCATCGGCGCCTCCTACGGCGCCGGGCACTACGGCATGTGCGGCCGCGCCTACGACCCCCGCTTCCTCTTCTCCTGGCCCAGCGCGCGCTCCGCCGTCATGGGGCCCAAGCAGCTGGCCGAGGTCGTCTCGATCGTCTCGCGCGCCTCCGCCGCCAAGAAGGGCCAGCCCTACGACGACGACCAGGACGCCGCGATGCGGGAGCTGATCGAGCACCAGATCGAGGCCGAGTCCCTGCCGACGTTCCTGTCCGGACGGGTCTACGACGACGGCGTCATCGATCCCCGCGACACCCGCACCGTCCTCGGGCTGTGCCTGTCCTTCGCCAGCAACGCACCGGTACGCGGCACCGACCGCTTCGGTGTCTTCCGAATGTGAGAAGGGGAAGGACCATGACCCCCACCCGACCCATCAACACACTGCTCGTCGCCAACCGGGGCGAGATCGCCCGCCGGATCCTCCGCACCTGCCGCACCCTGGGCGTGGCCACCGTCGCCGTGCACGCCCCCGGCGAGGAGGACGCCCCCCACGTGCGTGAGGCCGACACCGCCGTGCGCCTGCCCGTCCCCGAGGGGCGCGGACCCGTCGACGCCTACCTCGACTCCGACGCGCTCGTGGCCGCCGCCCGCTCCGCCGGGGCCGACGCGGTCCACCCGGGCTACGGCTTCCTCTCCGAGAACGCCGCCTTCGCGCGCGCGGTCGTCGACGCCGGACTGACCTGGGTCGGGCCCGGCGCCGAGGCGGTCGAGCAGATGGGGTCCAAGACCCTCGCCAAGAAGGTCGCGCGCGACGCCGGGGTGCCGGTCGCGGACGCCCTCGACCCCGCCGACGTCCGCGCCGAACACCTCCCCGTCCTGGTCAAGGCGGTGTCCGGGGGCGGCGGACGCGGCATGCGCGTGGTCCGCGACCTCGACGCCCTCGCCTTCGAGGCCGAGACCGCCCGTGCCGAGGCCGCCTCCGCCTTCGGTGATCCCGCGGTGTTCTGCGAGCCCTACGTGGAACGCGGGCGCCACGTGGAGGTGCAGATCCTCGCGGACCACCACGGCACCGTCTGGGCGCTGGGCGAGCGCGACTGCTCCGCGCAGCGCCGCCACCAGAAGGTCCTGGAGGAAGCGCCCGCGCCCGGGCTGCCCGAGGAGACCCGCCAACGCCTGCACCGCGCCGCCCGCGACCTCGCCGCCGCCATCGGCTACACGGGGGCCGGAACGGCCGAGTTCCTGGTCCCGGTCACGGACGGTGGAACGGGGGAACCGGTCTTCCTGGAGATGAACACCCGCCTCCAGGTGGAGCACCCCGTCACCGAGTGCGTCACCGGCCTCGACCTGGTGGAGTGGCAGCTGCGGATCGCCGAGGGCGAGCCCCTGCCCGACACCGGGCCGCCCGCCCCGCGCGGCCACGCCGTGGAGGCCCGCCTGTACGCCGAGGACCCGCGCGACGGCTGGCGGCCCCGCACCGGCACGCTGCACGCCTTCGACGTCCCCGCCGCCGACGTCTCCTTCGCGCCGCTCACCGCACCCGGGGTGCGCCTGGACCACGGGGTGGAGGCGGGCGACACCGTCGGCACCGACTTCGACCCCATGCTCGCCAAGGTCATCGCCTACGGCCGCGACCGCCGCGACGCCCTGCGCCGCCTGTCCGCCGCCCTCGCCCACGCCCGCCTGCACGGGGTGGGCACCAACCGGGACCTGCTCGTGCGGGCCCTGCGCCACCCTGACCTCGCGGACGCCGAGCGGCGGCCCGAACGCCTCCACACCGGCCTCCTCACCGGCGACCGCCTCGCCGAGCTCGCCCGGCCCCTCGCGGACGCCGACACCGAGGACCTCGCCGCTCTCGCCGCGTCCCTGGCCTCGGTCGAGGGCTCCCGGGGGAGCGGTGTCCTGCCTCCGGGTGTCCCGGCCGGGTGGCGGAACCTGCCCTCGGCGCCGCACCGGCGGCGCCACACCACACCCGACGGCCGCGAGACCACCTCCGCCTTCCGCTCCGTGCGCGGGACCCACCTGCCCGAGCGGGACGGGGTCCGGGTGCTCTCGGCCACGGCGGATCACGTGGTGCTGGAGGTGGACGGACTCCGGCGGGCCTTCGACGTGTACGGGCCGCGCCCCGGCGACACGGACGTCCACGTCGAGTCCGCTCTGGGCGCGGTCACCCTCACCCCCGTCGACCCACTCCCCGCACCCGTGCCCACCGTCGACCCCGGCGCCCTGCCCGCGCCCCTGCCCGGCACCGTCACCGCCGTGGACGTCGCGGTGGGGGACCGGGTCCGCGAGGGGCAGACCCTGCTGCGCATGGAGGCGATGAAGATGGAGCACCGCGTCACCGCTCCCGCCGACGGAACCGTCCGGGAACTGCCCGTCGGCGCGGGGGACCGGGTCCCGGCCGGGGCCCCACTGGCCGTCCTCGACCACACCGACAACGAAGGGCCTGATCAGTGACTGGTGCCATGACCTTCAACGAACCGCCCGAGCGCGTCGAGCTCCGTGCCGCCGTCTCCGACCTCGCCGCCAAGTACGGTTCCGAGTACTACCGGGCCAGGGCCAGGGAGGGCGCCTACCTCACCGAGCTCTGGAAGGAGGCGGGCGGGCTCGGCTACCTCGGCGTGAACATCCCCGAGGAGCACGGGGGCGGGGGCGGCGGCATCGGTGACCTCGCCGCCGTCCTGGAGGAGTTCAGCGCGGCGGGCTGCCCGACCCTGATGATGGTGGTCTCCCCGGCGATCTGCGGAACCGTGCTCTCCCGCTTCGGCACCCCCGAACAGCGCGACCGGTGGTTGCCCGGGCTGGCGAGCGGTGCGTCCATCATGGCCTTCGCCATCACCGAACCCGACGCCGGGTCCAACTCCCACCGCATCACCACCACCGCGCGCCGCGAGGGCGACGGCTGGGTGCTCAACGGACAGAAGACCTTCATCTCCGGGGTGGACGTCGCGGACGCCGTCCTCGTGGTCGGGCGGATCCAGGACGAGGACACCGGTCGCCTCTCGGCCGCCCTGTTCGTCGTCCCCACCGGTACCCCCGGGTTCACGGCACAGCGCATCGAGATGGACCTGGTCAGCCCCGACCACCAGTTCCAGCTGTTCCTGGACGACGTCCGGCTGCCCGCCGACGCCCTGGTCGGCGACCCCGAGGCCGGGCTCCTCCAGCTCTTCGCCGGGCTCAACCCCGAACGCATCATGGCCGCCTCCCTGGCCACGGGGAGCGCCCGCCACGCCCTCGACAAGGCCGTCGCCTACGCCAAGGAACGGACCGTGTGGCGGGACCGGCCCATCGGCTCGCACCAGGGACTGGCCCACCCGCTGGCTCAGGTGAAGATCGAGATGGAGCAGGCCCGCCTGATGACCCAGCACGCGGCGCTCCGCTACGATTCCGGCGACGACGCGGGTGCCGGGGAGGCCGCCAACATGGCCAAGTACGCCGCCGCCGAGGCCTGCGTGCGGTCCGTGGACCAGGCCGTGCAGACCCTCGGCGGCAACGGTCTGGCCAGCGGCTACGGCCTGGGGTCGGCGATCGCCGCCGCCCGGTTGGCCCGGATCGCCCCGGTGAGCCGGGAGATGGTCCTCAACTACGTGGCCCAGCAGTCCCTCGGGCTGCCCAAGTCGTACTGACACGGAGAGAAGGGGTGCGCGGTGGGCGCGGCGTCCGACCGGGAGCCGAGACAGGAACGCAGCCGGGCCACGCGGGCCCGGCTACTCGGCGCCGCCGTGGAGTGCCTGGCCGAACGCGGCGTGGCCGGGGCCACCGTGGGCGCGGTCGCCCACCGCGCGGGGGTGTCCCGGGGCGCCGCGCAGCACCACTTCCCCACCCGTGAGGACCTGCTTCTCGCCGCGTTGCGGCACATGGTGGACGTGCGCGGTGCCGAACTGCGCCGTCGCGCCGAGGCGGTCCCGGAGGGCCCGGGCCGTACCGAGGCCGTCGTGCAGATGGTGGTGGACGCCTTCAACGGGACCGGCTTCGACGCCGCCCTCCAACTGTGGGCCGGGGCCGCGAGCGACCCCGCGCTGCGCGCCCGCGTCATCCCCCTGGAGGAACAGGTGGGGCGGGAGGTGCACCGCGCGGCCGTGGAGCTGCTGGGCGCCGACGAGTCCGTGCCCGGGACCCGGGAGGCGGTGCAGGCCACCCTGGACCTCGCCCGGGGGCTGGGCCTGGCCAGCCTCCTCACCGACGACGGCCCCCGTCGACGCCGTGTCGTCCGCCAGTGGGCGGCCATGCTCGACCACGCCCTGGGAGCCGGACGGTAGTTTCGGTGGGTGACCGCCTACCGGCCCGGCGTGGTGGGCGATTATGATCGAAGTGGTCGGTCGGGGGACCGACCCGACAGTTCCTCACAACAGTTCTGCGGACAGGGCGGTGGACCGGTGGGTGCGGATGCGGTCAGGGACCTTCCCGGCCTGGCCAAACGGGCGGTGGACGCGTTCACGGAGAGCGCCGCACGGGGCAGGGACCGCGACGCCCTCATGGACACCGCGTTCGCGCGGCTCTTCGACCTCTACCAGGCCACGACCGAGGCCGAACGCGGCTCTCCGGCCGGACGAGGGTTCAACGCGGCCCTCGCCGACCTCCTGGTGAGCGGCAACAACCCGGTCCGGCTCAGCCTCTACGTGGTGCGCAGCCAGACCGCCGCCGAGAACGGTCGGCACGAGGGTTACCGTCCGGCCTGCTGGCGCCGCTCCATGATCCAGATCCTCGGTGACGCGTTCGTGCCGCTGGAGAGTTTCCTGCGGCCCGTCGACCTCGACGCCCTCCCGCGTATCGACGACGCCCTGGAGGCGGTGGCGGCCGACGCCAGCCCCGCCACCGTCGAGGCGGTCCCGGCCTGGGTGCCGGAGACGCACTGGTGGTGGTGGGAGCCGGCCCGTCAGCGCGGTGAGGAGACCCCCTCCCACACCCGCGCGGACAGCGGCACCCTGGACGCCGTCACCGACTGACCGGCGGTTCGCGCACGGAGTCGAACCCGCCCCGGGCCGGTACCAGGTGGACCTCTCCGTGCCGTGCGGTGTCCACCGTCTCCTGGAGGTGGAGCATCAGCAGGGCGAAGGCCTCCACCAGGCCGCCGTCGCGCCGGGTGCCGAACGCGGTCACCGCGTCCTCGACCAGGTCCCGCAGCCGTGCGGCCAGCGTGGGCGGGTCCAGGTGCAGGAGCATCGGCTCCTCCAGTTCGCGGCCCTGGAAGCAGTTGATCCGGATACCGCGCTCCCCGGGCAGGACCTCGGCCCGGGCGGCGGCGCGGTAGGTGACCGGGGCGCCGATCCCGCAGGGCCGCACGGTCGTCTCGGTGCCCTCGGTGAGCTCGCTGACCAGCCAGTCCCACGTCCTGCTCTCGTCCATGCCCCCATGGTCACCCCTGGTGGGGCGGTGGCGCCAGAGGCGGGCGGGCACTGTCTCAGCGCACCCCCCTGATCCCCCAGACGGTCGCCGCGCCCAGGAGGGAGACGAGCCCGCAGATCGTGTACAGCACCGGGTAGCCGCCCAGGTGCACGACGACGGGACCGGCGAGGGCGGGGGCGATGACCTGCGGGCCCGTGCTGGCGACGTTGACGATGCCCAGATCCTTCGCGCGGCCCTCGGCCGCCGGTAGCACCTCGGTGACCAGCGCGCCGTCCACGGACAGGAAGACGCCGAACCCCACCCCCAGGACCACGGCGCAGAGCACCACCGTCGTCCAGGTGGGCGCGAGGGCCAGCCCGAAGGCGGGCAGGCCCATCAGCACCCCGGCCAGCGCCACCATGCCGCGCCGCCTCCCGATCCGGTCGGAGACCACGCCCGCGACCACGGTGGTGGCCACGACCGCCGCCGTGTAGACGAGGATCAGCGTGAGCAGCCCGTCCGAGGCGGAGGAGCCGGGGAACAGGTCCTCGTACCCGACGGCGTCGCGCAGGAAGTAGAGCAGGTAGAGGACGAACATCGCGTTGCCGGTGCCGATGAGGAACCGGGTGAGGAAGGCCCAGGCGAAGTCGGGGTGCCTCCGGGGCGACACCCACATGCTCCGGGCGAGGTCGCGCCAGGGCGGTCGGTGCTCCCGGGGCAGGGGAGGGTCGGGGGACAGGAGCGCGAAGGGCAGGGCGCAGGCGAGGGTGAGGACCCCGATGAGCGTGTACCCGGGGGCCACCTCGGTGACGACGACGGTGACCAGCACGACCGCCGCCACGACTCCGGCCGACTGCGGGACGCCGATCCACCCCGAGACGGCGCCGCGCTGGCTCCGGGGGACGTGGTCCGGGACGGCGGCGAGCAGGGTGGCGTTCAGACAGGACAGGGCGGTCTGGACGAACGCCCAGCCCAGCAGGATGCCGCCGACGCTCTCCCGGGTGCCGAGGACCACCAGCCCGACCGCGCCGAGCAGGGCCCCGGTCAGGACCCAGGGTCGGCGGCGGCCGAGGGGACCGGTGGTGCGGTCGGACAGGGCCCCGGCGAGTGGCGTGGCGACCATCGCCAGGGCCGCCCCGACCCCGGTGACCCAGGCCAGGACGGTCTCCTTGTCGGCGGGGCTGACCCGGCCGACCTGCTCGGGGAGCAGGACCTGGAGGGGGCCGAAGAAGGCCATCCACATGCCGAGGTTGGCGAGGCTGATTCCGGCCACCCACAGGGCGCGGACGTCACGGGTGGGTTCGGCGAGGGCCGGGGGCGGCTGCGCCGGGGGTGTGCGCACGGTGTGATCCACCTAACATGAGGGTGGTTCATGTTAGGCCAGGCGCGGCCCGTGGGGGAAGGGTGTGGGTCGCGCACGGGCATCTAGTCAACTTTGACTAGTAGTCTGGGGGGCATGACAGAGACGATGCGTCCCAACGAGACCACCGTGCCCGTCCTGCACACCCACGACCCCCAGGCCACCCTCGACTTCTACGAGTCACTCGGCTTCGAGGTCACCTGGAAGCAGGTCCGGCCCTACGTCTACCTGGCGTTCCGGTGGAGCGGGTTCGAGCTCCACTACGGGGCCGCGCCCCGGGGCCTCGACCCCGCCCAGGAGCACACCGGCGGCGCGCTGGTCATGGTCGACGCCGTGGCCCCCTACCACGAGGCCGTCACCGCCGCCATGCGCGCGGCCCACGGAAAGGTCCTCTCCCGGGGCCTCCCCCGCGTCACCCGCCTCCGGCCCGGCGCCAGTCGGTTCACCCTGATGGACCCCTCCGGGAACAGCCTCATCTTCATCCGCAGGGACGAGCCCGAGGGGCTGGACTACGGGGGATCGCCCGAACTGGAGGGCATCGCCAGAGCACTCGACCAGGCACGCAACTTCCGGGAGTTCAAGAACGACGACCTCGCCGCGTACCGGCACCTCAAGTCCGCCCTGCGCAGGCACGCGGAGACCTCCTCCCCGCTGGACCGGGCCCTGGCGCACGCCACCCTGGTCGAGCTGTCCCTGGCCCTGGACGACCCGGACCAGGCCGAGGCCTGGCGGGCCGAGCTGGAGGCGGTGGAGCTCACTGAGGAGGAGCGCCAGCGGGTCGACCGGGAACTGGACCACGCGATCCGCCTGGACGAGTGGCGCGAGGGCGACGGCTCCGAGGTCTGAGCGTCGGACTCAGCTCCCGGTGTCGGGGGCCAGGACACCCTCGAAGGGCGTGCCCTCCTCGTCCGCGAAGGTGTACGCGCCGCCCTCGATCCGGGAGATCAGGCCACGGGTCCAGGCGGCCTCGGAGTCCGAGGTGTGCACCCACAGGTCCATGATCTCGCCGATGTGCCCCAACGGCTCCGGGCCGCGCTCGGGGTCGTAGTGCCGGACCACCTCGGACCGCCACCGCTCCAGCCCCGCCAACCGGCGCCGCAGCAGGGCGAGGGCCTCGCCCCGGGGCAGGTCCACGGCGAAGCCCAGACCGGCGGAGAGCACGTCCGGCCTGGTGTCGTGCGCCGACAGCGCCGCGCGCAGCAGGGTGAGGTACTCCTCGGTGCCGCGTCCGGTGACCTCGTACTCGACCCGGGGCGGACCACCGGCCGTGGAGGGGGCCACCTCGTGCGCCACCAGCAGGCCCTGCCGGGCCATCTGCTTGAGCGCGTGGTAGATCGACCCCGGTTTGGCGTTGGACCACTCGTGCGCGCCCCAGGACTCCAGGTCGTTGCGGACCTGGTAACCGTGCGCCCGCCCGTGGAGCCGGACCGCCCCGAGCACCAGCAAGCGGATGGCCGACATCCCCTACCCCTCACCCCGTTGGTCAACGCGGACCAGCCTACTGGGTGAGGGGCACGCGGGCCGGGTCAGGCCCGCTGGTCGGCGGCCAGCTGCTCGTCCTGGCGCCGGTGCTCGGCGCCCAGGGCGATCGGCGCGCCCAGCCACTCGTCCCGCAGGCCGAAGGCGTCCACCAGCGGAACCGCGTACGGGCGCAGACCCCGGCAGAGGTCGTTCACGGCGGACGTGACCGCCTTGGTCCGCGCGGTCGAGAGGCGTTCGTGCTCCAGGAACCAGGCCCGGTCCTCCTCGATCACGGACAGCACGTACAGGTCGCACAGACGGTTGAGCAGCTTGGCGGTGGACTGGTCGCCGCAGCGGTCGATGCCCGCCACGAACGCCTCCAGCACCACCCGGTCCATGTGCGCCCGACCGGCCGCGAGCACGTGGTCCTGGGCCTGGTTGAAGACGTCGAAGGCGTCGCTGCCGTCCTTCCTGGAGCGCCGCAGCCGTCCCGCCAGACCCTCGATGACGTGCTTCTCGCGGTCCTCCATCAGCTCCAGGTGCCAGCCCCGGTTGTACAGGCTCGCCTCGTCCCGGCCCGGCGACGCCGCGACCAGCCGGTCGATGAGCGGGATCGCGGCGGTGCGCTCGATGACGGTCTCGAACACCTTCCCCGCCATGAACCGGGCCAGCCCCAGTTGGTCGAGGTCGCCGAAGGAGTCCTTGAAGTTGGTGAGGAGGGCCTTGGTGAGCTGTTGCAGCAGGACGGTGTTGTCGCCCTCGAACGTGGTGAAGATGTCCGAGTCCGCCTTGAGCTGCGGGATGCGGTTCTCCGAGAGGTACCCGGAGCCGCCGCACGCCTCGCGGCAGGTCTGGATGGTCTCGGTGGCGTGCCACGTGGCGACCGCCTTGAGCCCGGCGGCGCGCGACTCCAGCTCACGCTGGGCGTGCTCGTCGCGCTCACTGGAGCGGGACAGCTCGTGCAGGCGCGTGACCAGCTCCTCCTGGGCGAAGTGCAGGCCGTAGGTGCGGGCCAGCGCGGGCAGGAGCTTGCGCTGGTGGGCGAGGTAGTCCAGGACGCGCACCTCCTGCTCCGGCCGGGTGTCCGTCGCCGGTCGGGTGAACTGACGTCGCGTGTCGGCGTAGCGGATCGCGATGGCCAGTGAGGCCTTGGTGGCGGTGCCCGCGCCCCCGGCCACGCTGATGCGCCCCCGGATCAGGGTGCCCAGCATGGTGAAGAACCGGCGGTTGGGGTTCTCGATGGGGCTGGAGTAGGTGCCGTCGGCGGCCACGTCGCCGTACCGGTTGAGCAGGTTGGTGCGGGGCACCCGCACGCCGTCGAACCACAGGCGGCCGTTGTCCACCCCGTTCAGCCCGGCCTTCGGCCCGCAGTCCTCGACGGTCACGCCCGGCAGCGGAGTGCCCTCGTCGTCCCGGAGGGGGACCATCACCGCGTGCACGCCGTGTTCGATCAGACCGCCGTCGGCGTCCGGGGTGCGCAGCTGGGCGAAGACCACCGCCATGCGGCCGTCGCGGGCCGCGTTGCCGATGTAGTCCTTGCGCGCGGACTCGTCGGGAGTGTGGACGACGAACTCCCCGGTCTCCGGCTCGTAGGTGGCGGTGGTGCGCAGGCGCTGCACGTCCGAGCCGTGCCCGGTCTCGGTCATCGCGAAGCAGCCGGGCAGGGCCACCGTCATGACGTCGGGCAGGTACCTCCGGTGGTGCTCGTCGGTGCCCAGTGCCCGGATGGCCCCGCCGAACAGCCCGAACTGCACGCCCATCTTCACCATGAGGGACATGTCCGCGACGAGCATCTCGAAGGCCACCACGGAGGCGCCGATGTCGTCGGTGCCGCCCACGGACTCGGGGAAGCCGTAGGCGGGCACGCCGGTCTGCGCCAGCGCCATGAGCTGGGAGAGGGTGCGGGCGCGGTGCTCCTCCACGGACAGGCCGTACACCGGGGCGAACTCCTCGCCCCGGATCACGTCACGCGCGCGTTCGCGTACGTGGGCCCACCGCCCGTCGAGCAGGCCGCGCAGCTCGGCCTCGTCCAGCTTCAACAGCGACTGTTCGCTCATGTGCTCCCCCTGTGGTCGTCGTTGACGCGACCTTCACCTGTTACCACTCCGCGCCGGAGGGCCGCCGTGTACACGCCCGGGCCACGGCCTCGTGAGTCCCAAGGTAGAGGGTGGGGGAGCGGGGGAGGGTGCCGGGTCAGACGGCGATGCCGCGCAGGGGGACGGGTGCGGGCACCGGCTCGGGGTCGATCCGGGCGAGCAGGGTGTCCAGGGAGAGCCCCAGCGTGGCCGCGACGGCGGCGACGGTGAAGAAGGCCGGGGTGGGGACCCGGCCGCCCTCGATCTTGCGGAGGGTCTCCACGGAGATCCCCGCGCAGCGGGCGACGTCCACCGTGGTGCGGTCGGCCCGGGCCTCGCGAAGGAGGGCCCCCAGCGCGCGACCGCGTTCGATCTGGTCTTCGGTGAGCGGTTCTCGAACCATGCCGTGAGTCTAACCCGCGCCCGAGGAGCCGTATAGTAATGCCGGTATTGTTATCCCAGAGTCGCCCGGGAAGGTTCCCCATGGTCGAGATCAAGACCCCCGAAGAGATCGCCCTCATGCGCGAGGCGGGGCGCGTCGTCGCCCTCGCGCTCGCCGCCGGACGCGAGGCCGCCGCGCCCGGACGCACCACCGCCGACCTCGACCGCGCCGCCGCCCGGGTCATCTCCGAGGCGGGCGCCGAACCGCTCTTCCAGGGCTACCAGCCCGCCTGGGCGCCCATGCCCTTCCCCGGGGTGGCCTGCGTGAGCGTCAACGACGAGATCGTGCACGGCGTCCCCGGCGACCGCGTCCTCGCCGACGGGGACCTGGTCAGCCTCGACTGCGGGGCGCGGCTGCGCGGCTGGTCCGCCGACTCCGCGATCAGCTTCGTGGTGGGGGAGGCCGACCCCGCCGACCTCGCCCTGATCGCCGACACCGAGGCCGCGCTGGCCCGGGGCATCGCGGCCGCGCGCCCCGGCGACCGGGTGGGCGACATCGGGCACGCCATCGCGACCGAGGCCCGCGCGGCCGGGTACGGGCTCACCGCCGACCACGGCGGCCACGGGATCGGCCGCACCATGCACGAGGCCCCCGACGTGCTCAACGACGGCCGCCCCGGCCGGGGGTTCAGGCTCGTCCCGGGTCTGGTCATCGCGATCGAGCCCATGCTGGTGCGCGGCGGCTCCGACGGCTACGCCCACGGTGACGACGGATGGACCGTCCTCAGCGACGACGGCACCCGGGCCGCCCACTGCGAGCACACGGTCGCCGTCACCGAGGACGGGCCCGTGGTGCTCACCCTGCCCTGACCGGGCACGACCTCGCCGGGGACACCGACCCGCCCGTGCGCGCACGGGCGGGCACTCGTCCCGACCCCGCCTACGCCAGACCGGGGACGGCCAGCTCCAGGGTGCCCGCGTCGGCGTCCAGCACCGCCGGGACACCCAGCGGCACGGTGAGCTGCTCCGCGCAGTGCCCGAACTCCAGGCCCCACAGCACCGGCACCCCCAACGGCTCCAGCCGGTCCCGCATCAGCTCCGAGACCACCCCCAGGTCGGGCGGGCAGTCCGTCCAGGTGCCCAGGGCCACTCCGGCCACGCCGTCCATCCACCCCGTCCGCAGCAGGTGGGTGAGCATCCGGTCGAGACGCGCGGCGTCCTCGTTGACGTCCTCCAGGATCAGGACACCGCCCGCCGCCGACAACCGGCCGTGCGGGGTGGCCAGCCCGTCGTTGAGCAGGCTCAGGTTCCCGCCGAACGTGACCCCCGAGACCCGGCCCGGCACCAGGGCCCGTGCCCCCGGCGAGGTCAGGACCGTGCGCAGCTCGGGGGAGAACAACGTGGTGTGCAGCTCCCTCTGGGCCACGGCGTCGCCCACGAAGTAGCGGGTCCCCACCACCGGCCCGTGCACGGTCACCACGCCCAGTTCCACGGCGAACGCCTCGTGCAGCGCGGTGATGTCGCTGAAGCCGATCAGCGCCTTGGGCGCGGCCCGGCGCATCGCGTCGAAGTCCAACAGGTCCAGCATCCGGTGGGCGCCGTCACCGCCCCGCGCGCAGAACACCGCGCGCACGTCCGGGTCGCACCAGGCCTCCTGGAGGTCCCGGGCGCGGTCCCGGTCCGTCCCGGCCAGGTAGGGCAGCACCGGATGGCGGTCGCGCACGTGGGGGGCGAGCTCGACCTCCAGCCCCCACCCCCGCAGCGCCTCCGCCGCGGCGTCCAACTGCTGGTCCGGAACGGGGCTGCACGGGGCGACCAGGCGCACCCGGTCCCCCACGCGCAGTCTCGGCGGACGGGTCAGCGCCCGCGCTCCGCGGGGGTCCGCCACGGGCTCCCCTTCACGCACCTCGGTCACCGACTCGCCCACGTTGGTCCCCATCCCTTCGTCCGTGCCCACCGCCTCAGGCGCGCAGGAAACTGTCCAGCACCCGCACGCCGAACCGGAGTCCGTCCAGCGGCACCCGCTCGTCCACCCCGTGCAGCAGCCCCGGGTAGTCGACGCCCCCCGGCAGCCGCATGGGCGAGAACCCGTAGCAGTCGATCCCCAACCGCGCGAAGACCTTCGCGTCCGTCCCGCCGCCCAGGCACACCGGGACCACCAGGCCCTCCGGGTCGTGGGCCAGGACCGCCGAGCGCAGGGCGTCGAAGACGGGGGAGTCCACCGGGGCCTCGACCGGCGGCGACCCGTGCGCGTACTCCCACTCCACATGGTCACCGGTCAGCGCGTCCATCGTGGCCTCGAACCGTTCCCGGCTCCCGGGCAGCACGCGCCCGTCCACACCGGCGGTCGCCTCGCCCGGCACCACGTTCACCTTGTACCCGGCCGAGAGCATCGTCGGCGCGGCGCTGTTGCGGACGGTGGCGGAGACCAGGGAGGCGGCGGTGCCGAACCTCGCCACCAGGGCGTCCACGGCCTCGTTGGTGTCCGTGTCACCGGCCACGCGCTCGACCTCCAGCGCGCGGGCGATCGCGTCGATCGCGGACCGGGTGACCGGGGTCAGGTGCAGCGGCCAACGGTGCTGGTCGATCCGGGCCACCGCGGCGGCCATCGCGCCCACGGCGTTGTCCCTCGGCGGCCGGGAACCGTGCCCGGCCGTCCCGTACGCGCGCAGTGTCAGCCAGGCGCTGCCGCGCTCCGCGGCGCTGATCGGGTACAGGCGTGCGGCGGCCCCCGACGCGGTCCGGGCGTGGACGGTGTGTCCACCGCCCTCACCGATCGCCATCGTGCAGCCCTCGAACAGGTCGGCGTGGCCGCGCACCAGGTAGTCCGCCCCGTAGGCGGCGCTGTCCTCCTCGTCGGCGACGAACGCCAGCACGATGTCGCGCCGGGGGCGCAGGCCGAGCCTGGCCCAGTAGCGGACCACGGCGGTGACCATGCCCACCGTGTTCTTCATGTCCACCGCGCCGCGCCCCCACAGTGAGGGGGCCCCGGTCACGGGACAGTCGGCGATCTCCCCCGCGAACGGCGGGAACGTCCAGTCGTGGGCGTCCGCGGGCACCACGTCCAGGTGCCCGTGCACGAGCAGGGCGTCGGCGTCCGGGTCGGTCCCCGGGACGCGCACCACGACGTTCGCGCGCCGGTCGGCGGACTCCAGGACCACGGGGGAGAGCCCCGCCTCCCCGAGCGCCTCGGCGGCGAACTCGGCGGCGGCGCGTTCGTCTCCCACGCCCCTGCCCTGGTTGGTGGAGTCCCGCCGGATCAGCTCCCGCGTCAGACGGACGGCGTCCTCTCCGGCCTCGGCCAGCGCGGCACCACGCGCGCTGTCCGTCAGGGAGGTGTTGGTCTGGCCCACGGTCTCGGCCTCGCTCTCAGCAGGGTGCAGGGTTTCTTGCTCACGTCAGACACACGTTTCACACGCGTGGTTCGATGCCGTTCCCCGCCACAGTTCTATCGGTTTCCACAGGTCGTTGTCCTCGCGATGCCCCATCGCATCGCGTGCGAGGTCACCCGTAGTCCTTCTCCATGGCGTTCGAGATCAGGGTGCAGACCGCCTTGAAGGTCCTGATCATCTCGTAGGCGTCCGGCGAGGTGTAGCGGACACGGCGGGCCTCCGTACGGGTCACCCCGGGAACGATCGCCGCGGCCTGGGCCAGCTGCGCGGAGTCGACCTCGACCTCCATCGTCTTCGGGACACGCCGCACCGGGTCCACCCGCCCGGCCAGCGTCATGGCGGACTCCGCCGCCGCGCGGATGTCCGCCGCCGTCCTGGCCGGAGGTCGGCAGCGGGCCGCGTACCGGCTCACGTGGTCCTTGACCGCCACCGTGCGGGCGTGCGGAGCGTATCCCCCGGCGTCCTCGCAGGCCCGGTCGTCCCCGGTCACCAGGATCACCGGGGTTCCGTACTCCGCCACCACCGCCGCGTTGAGGTAGCCCTCGCTCGCCGTGCGGCCGTCCAGCCACACCCCGGTGATCGCGTTCGGCAGGTAGGTGTGCGCCAGCACGCCGTCCTCGCCCGCCGCGCAGTGGTATCCGAGGAAGACGATCCCGTCGACGTCGCCCGCCTGGACGCCCTCCACCATGGAGAGCTCCTTGTGGCGGCCGGTGATCATCGTGGCCCGCAGGTCCAGATCCTCCAGCAGGAGGTTGCGCATGGTCGAGTGGGCCTCGTTGACCAGCACCTCGGTGGCGCCCCCCTCGACGAGTCCGCTGATCGCGGCGTTGACGTCGCTGGTGAACATCGAACGGCAGCGCTGCCACTGCTCGGTCCCTGGCTCGCAGTCGGCGGGCCAGGTGACGCCGGTGGCGCCCTCCATGTCCGCGGAGATGAGGATCTTCATCCAGCAGACCCTAGCCCGGAGCCGGTCGGCGCGCCATGCCGTGGCGGCGGCGGACGTCGCGCGCCGGCCCGGTGGATCCCGGGGCCCTCAGTGGTGGGTGCGGGGGTACAGCGGGGCGCTCGTGGCCCGTGGCAGCGTGACCTCGTGCGCGCTTCGAGGGTCCTGGTCCCGGGGACGGGGGATCGGAGCGCTGGCGCGGGACTCCAGGGCCTCGGCGGCGGCCTCACGGACCTTGTGGTCGGGATCCCTGGTAAGCCGGGTCAGGAGGCCGGTCACACCGGGGAGGGCCCAGGCCGCGATGGTCTCCGCCAGAGTGGCGCGGACCAGGGGTTCCGGGTGACCGGACAGGGACGCCACGCGGTCCAGGGGGCCCCGGCGGCGCTGGCCGATCCTGGACAGCGCCTCCCGCAGGGCCACCGTGTCGCGGCGGTCGCAGGCGTCGGCGACGAGTTCGATCGGGATCGGGGCGCGACGGGGGTGGGGACGGGTCTCGGACAGCCGCCGGACCTCGCGGATGCGGTGCACCTCGCGGCGGGCGACCGGGCGGGGAACGAACACCTCCCAGCCACGGGGTTCACGGAGCCCGGCGACCACGCGCACGGCCTCGGCGGCGTCGACCAGCCGGGGGCCGTCGCTGTCGTCGAAGTGCCCCACGGTGACCGGTTCGTCGTCGGAGAGGGTGAGGTACACGCCTATCAGGCCTCGTGGCCCGTGATGGCCGGTCAGCTCACGCAGCCACTGGTGCGTCACCGTGTACGAGGGCAGCACGGGGAAGCAGAACACCCCGCGCACCCCGCCGGGTCCCACAGCGGTCCCCAGACCGGACCTCCGTACTCGGGAGATGTTGGCGCGGGGGGTCAGGTGGACGAACATCGCCATGGTGTGGTTCCTGTGTGTCGATGGGTCGTGACGGTGGGTGGAGGGTCGCGGGGATCAGTCAATCCGCAACGGCACTCCTGGTGCAGGGGTTTTCCGCAACCCGTTCGGACCGGCTCCGCGGTGTCCGCACACATGAGGGCCCCGGTGCCGGTGGGCGGCCAGGGCCCTGGGGGAGGGGCGTCGAGCGGTCGACGGGGTCACTCCGGACGTGAACGCGGCCCGCTCGGGATCACCGAAGGAGGGGTACCCAGGTTCGCGGTCGTTCGAATCCCGCACAGCATAGGATGCCGCTCCGTCAGTACGCGGTTCCGCTGCGACACACCGGCACAGCGAACGGAGGGGCTCTCCGGAGTCGTGGCGTCACCAGGAGTCACTCCGGGGGGTGTGAGAGAGCCCCGGCGCCGTCGGCGGCCGGGGCTCGGGGTACTACGGCAGGGTGAGGATCTCCGCGCCGGAGTCGGTGATGACCAGGGTGTGCTCGAACTGCGCGGTCCACCGGCGGTCGGCGGTGACGGCGGTCCAGCCGTCGTCCCACATGTCGTACTCCACGGCGCCCAGGGTGATCATGGGCTCGATGGTGAAGGTCATGCCCGGTTCCATCACCGTGGTGGCGCGCGGGTCGTCGTAGTGCGGCACCACCAGGCCGGAGTGGAACTCCGGGCCCACGCCGTGGCCGGTGAAGTCACGCACCACCCCGTAGCCGAAGCGCTTGGCGTACGACTCGATGACGCGGCCGATCACGTTGATCTGGCGCCCGGGGCGGCACGCCTTGATGGCGCGCATGGTGGCCTCACGGGTGCGCTCCACGAGGAGGCGGTGCTCCTCGGAGACGTCACCGCAGAGGAAGGTGGCGTTGGTGTCGCCGTGCACGCCGTCCTTGTACGCGGTGATGTCGATGTTCACGATGTCGCCGTCGCGGACCACCGTGTCATCGGGGATGCCGTGGCAGATGACCTCGTTGAGGGAGGAGCACAGCGACTTCGGGTAGCCCTTGTAACCCAGGGTGCTCGGGTAGGCGCCGTGGTCCAGCAGGAACTCGTGGCCGATCCGGTCCAGCTCGTCCGTGGTCACCCCGGGCTGGACGTTCTTGCCCACCTCCTCGAGCGCCTGGGCCGCGATGCGCCCCGCCACACGGATCCTCTCGACGGTCTCCGGGGTCTGGACGTCGCCCAGGACACCCTCCACCGGACGCTTCTGACCCACGTACTCCGGCCGGACGATGTGCGAGGGGACCGAACGTTGGGGCGAGATGCGCCCAGGAACCAGCGGAGTAGTCATGGACACTGATTGTAGTTCGTGGGCGGCGGGTGAGGAGCGCCCGGCGGAGGGGTAGATGCCACACGAACCCGGAACGACGAGAGGTGGTCGTGGTGAACGACGCAGAGGACGACGGCTGGTGGTACTGCCTCCGTCACGGCGGGGTGGAACACGGCGCGGGCTGTCCCGACTCCCAGCGGCTCGGGCCCTACCCGGACGAGGCCACGGCCGCGCGAGCGTTGCGCATCGCGGCCGAACGCAACGAGGCCTGGGACGAGCAGGACGAGAACGAGGGCAACGGCTGACGGAGCGCGGGGCCGTGTGGGGCGCCACCGGCCCTGCGCGTTCCCCCTCCGGGCCCGTTCTGACAGGATCGGCCCCATGAGCGAACACGACGCACAGCAGGGCGCGGACATCACCGGGCTGACCATCGCGGTCCTGGGCGGGACCGGCGACCAGGGGCGGGGACTGGCCCGGCGCTTCGCCCGGTCCGGCCTCACGGTCCTCCTCGGCTCCCGCGACGCCGAGCGTGCCGCCAAGGCCGCGGACGACCTCGTGGCGGCCGAGTCCACCGCGATCGACGTGCGCGGGCTCGCCAACCCCGACGCGGCGGAGCGGGGGGACATCGTGGTCGTCGCCGTTCCGTGGGACGGCCACCGCGAGCTGCTGGTGTCGCTGGCCGACCGGCTGGCGGGCAAGATCGTGGTGGACTGCGTGAACCCGCTCGGCTTCGACAAGAAGGGCCCCTTCGCCCTGGACGTCCCGGAGGGGAGCGCCGCCCAGCAGGCCGCCGAGGTCCTGCCGGGCAGCCGGGTCACCGCCGCCTTCCACCACGTCTCCGCCGTGCTCCTCCTGGACCCCGAGGTCGACCAGATCGAGCTGGACGTCCTGGTGCTGGGGGAGGACCGCGACGCCACGGACACCGTGCGCGCCCTGGCGGACCGGATCCCGGGGGTGCGCGGAGTGTTCGGCGGGCGTCTGCGCAACGCCCACCAGGTCGAGGCCCTCACCGCCAACCTGATCGCGGTCAACCGCCGTTACAGGACGCACGCGGGTGTCCGGATCACCGGCCTGTAGGTCCGCGCGGCCTAGGCCGCCCACTCCTTGACCTTCGCGATGAGCCGGGCGGGGTCCCCGCCGACCGGGGTCACGTTGAGCTGGGTGACCCCGGCGGCGCGAAAGGCCTCCACCCGCTCGCGGACGTAGGACTCGGGCCCGACCAGGTTGGTCAGCTCCACGAACTCGTCCGGGACCGCGGCGGCGGCCTCGTCCTTCCTCCCGGCGAGGTAGAGGTCCTGGATCTTCTCCGCTGCCTCCTCATAGCCGTACCGCTGGGCCACCGTGTTGTAGAAGTTCCTCCCCTTGGCGCCCATGCCGCCCACGTACAGGGCGATGATCGGCCGGGTGAGGTCCGCGAGGCGCGCGGTCTCCTCGTCCTCACCGATGGCGAGCAGGCCGCCCGCGGAGATCTCCAGCTCACCGAGGCCGGGGTCGCGCTTGGCCCGGCCCCTGGCCAGGGACGGGCCCCACACGCTCTCGGCCTTCTCCGGGATGAACAGGTGCGGCAACCAGCCGTCGGCGGTCTCGGCGGTCATCTCGACGTTCTTCTCCCCGAGGGAGGCCACGTGGATCGGGATCCGCGGGCGCACCGGGTGGTTGATGATCTTGAGCGGCCGGCCCAGTCCGGTGCCCTGCTCGGGCGGCAGCGGCAGCTGGAACACCTGACCGTCGTGGGTCAGGCGCTCCTCGCGCGCCCAGACCTTCCGGCAGATCTCGATGGTCTCCCGGGTGCGGCCGAGCGGCTTGGTGTAGGGGACGCCGTGGAAGCCCTCGATCACCTGCGGGCCGCTGGCCCCGAGGCCGAGGACGGCCCGCCCGTCGGAGAGGTAGTCCAGCCCGGCCGCGGTCATCGCGATGAGGGTGGGGGTACGGGTGTACATCGGCAGGATGGCGGAGCCGATCGACACGCGTTCGGTGCGGGCCGCGAGGTAGCCCATGAGGGTGGGGCTGTCGTAGCCGTAGGCCTCCGCGACCCACACGGTGTCCAGCCCGGCCTTCTCCAGTTCGACGACCTGCTCGACGGCCTCCTTGGGCTCGCCCGCGTACTGGAGCGGCATCGAGATGCGCATGTGCTGTCCTCCCGGTGGGCCGGACCCCCGGCCCGCGTCGGTGCTCGGTGTGCCGACACTGTACTACCGAGTCACGTTCGGTTTCCGTCCCGCTCTCACCCTCTTGCCCAAGACTTCTTGGCCAAGGAGTCCCGAGAGGAGCGTCCGTGCTGGGCTCCCTGGTGGCGGTGTGGATCGGTCACCGGTTGCCGCGCCGCGCCACGTTCCTCGCCGCCATGGTGCTCTCCGGGCCGCCGCGCGTCCTGGTGCTCGCCCTCGACGTGCCCCTGTGGGTGGTCCTGGCGGTGTGGGCCGTCTCCGGGGTCGGCGGCGGACTGATCAACCCCATCCTGTCCGCGGTGATCTTCGAACGGCTGCCTCCGCGCATGGTCGGCCGGGGGATGTCCATGGTGGGTGCGCTGACCCGGATCGGAGCCCCGGTCGCGGCACCCGGGATCGGGGTGGCGATCGGACTGTTCGGGGTGTCCCCGGTCCTGGTCGCCGGGGCCGCACTGTACCTGGCGGCGGTGTGCCTGCCCGCCTTCGGCCGCACGGCCACGGGGCTGGAGCGGCCCCCGGAAAAACGGAGACCGCCCAGCCGCCGGATCAGCTCGCGTAGGTGTGCTCCTCGGCGGGGAAGCTCCCGCCGACGACCTCGGACGCGTAGTCCGTGGCGGCCTCGCGCAGCGTCTCCGCGAGGTTGGCGTAGGTTTTGACGAACTTCGCCACCCGGGGGCTCAGCCCGGCCATGTCCTGCCACACCAGCACCTGGGCATCTGTGGAGGGGCCGGCGCCGATGCCGATGGTCGGGACGGCGAGCTGCTCGGTCACCTCGGCCGCGAGGTCGGCCGGGACCGCCTCCAGCACGACGGAGAACGCGCCCGCGCGCTCCAGTTCCTTGGCGTCCTTGAGCAGACCGGCGGCGGCCTCGCCCCGGCCCTGCACACGGTATCCGCCCAGGGTGTTGACCGACTGCGGGGTCAGACCGATGTGGCCCATCACCGGGATGCCCGCCGAGGTCAGCAGCTCTACCTGGGGGGCGACCGCCTGGCCGCCCTCCAACTTCACCGCCTGGGCGTTGCCCTCCTTCATGAACCGGGAGGCGGCCTCCAGAGCCTGCTGGGGGGAGGCCTGGTAGGAGCCGAAGGGCAGGTCGGCCACGACCAGGGCCCGCTTGGTGGAGCGGGTGACGGCGGCGGTGAGCGGGATCAGCTCGTCCACCGTCACCGGGACGGTGGAGTCGTAGCCGTAGACCACGTTGGCGGCGGAGTCGCCGACGAGGAGGACGGGGATACCCGCCTCGTCGAAGATCCGGGAGGTGAGGGCGTCGTAGGCGGTCAGCATGGGCCACCGCTCGCCGCGCTGCTTGGCCAGGGCCAGGTCGCGGATGGTGACGCGCCGGTTGGTGACCCCGCCGTACAGGGCGTTCCCGGCGGAGGGGGTCTTGGCTGTGGTGCTCATGATGGGTTCTTCCTCCGTTGTCTCGAAGCACCCGCTGGGGTGTCCCCGGACCTGTGGACGAAAACTGTTGTCGTGCGCGCTTGCACGCGCGGTTCCCCGAAGGGAGGGGTTCCTCGGGAGGAACGGCGTGCCGGGGCGGGTTGTTCCCCGTTCCCCGCCACCAGCCTCTGTCCACCCGGCGGAGCCGGTGCGGGGAGGACGGGTGCGCGGGGGCGCACGCCAGCATCATCGCACGGGAGGGGGCGGGCCGTCCTCCCCGGGACGGTGCCTTTTTCCGGGCGCGCCCGGCAAGCCGGAGCCGTGGTCCCGGCGCTGTGAGAGGCGGCTGGTTAGCATGACAGCGGCACCGGGGTTGAGTGGCTGAAGGGACGTCCGTGGACCAGCAGACAGCACACCGGCGCAGGTGGGGCGGGTTGGCGGTGCTGATCATCTGCCTGCTGGTGATCGTGGCCGACAACACGATCCTCAACGTCGCGCTGAAGACCCTCTCCGACCCGCAGCGGGGGGTGGGCGCCAGCCAGGCCGAGCTGGCGTGGGCGATCAACGCCTACACCCTGGTCTTCGCCGGACTGCTGTTCACCTTCGGGGTGCTCGGTGACCGGTGGGGGAGACGGCGGCTGCTGGCGGCCGGACTGATCGTGTTCGGCGCCGCCTCGACACTCACCGCCTACTCACAGAGCCCGGAGCAGCTCGTCGCGGCGCGCGCGGCGATGGGATTCGGCGCCTCCATGGTGATGCCGCAGACCCTGTCGGTGATCACCAACGTGTTCCCGCCGGAGGAACGGGCCCGGGCGATCGGCCTGTGGGCGGGCGCGGTGGGTCTGGCGATGGCGATCGGGCCGTCGGCGGGAGGGCTCCTCCTGGAGAACTTCTGGTGGGGATCGATCTTCCTGGTCAACGTGCCCTTCGTGCTCCTCGGGCTGGCGCTGATGTTCTTCCTGGTCCCCGAGTCGAGGGACGAGAACGCGGGGCGCCCGGACGTCCTCGGCGTGCTGTTGTCCATCCCGGGCCTGGTCCTGATCGTCTACGGCATCATCACTGCTGGGGAGCGGTCCTCACTGGCGGACTGGGACGTGTACGGCGCTCTGGTCCTGGGCCTGGCGGTGCTGGGGATGTTCCTGGTCCACGAGTCCCGCGCCCCCAACCCCTCGCTCGACGTGCGCTTCTTCCGGGACCCCCGGTTCAGCGTCTCCGTCGCCACGGTCATGGTCCTGTTCTTCAGCATGGCGGGGATCCTCTTCTTCCTGAGCTTCTACTGGCAGAGCGTCCGCGGCTTCCCCCCGTTCGTCGCGGGCCTGCTGATGCTGCCGTCCGCGCTGGGCCAGCTGATCTTCGCTCCGTTGAGCCCGACCCTGGTGCGTTGGGTGGGTCCGCGCGTCCTCGCCGCGATCGGTGTGGGGGTGGTCTGCTGCAGCTTCGTCTTCTACACGCAGATCCGGGTGGACACCCCGCTCGCACTGATCATCGTGTTCTTCTTCCTCCAGACCTCGGCCATGGCGGTGGTGCTCACCCCGGCCACCAACGCGATCATGTCGTCGGTCCCGCCGGGCAAGGCCGGGGCCGCCTCCGCCGTGCAGAACACGGCCCGCCAGATCGCCACCGCCATGGGCGTGGCCGTCCTCGGCGCGGTGATCTCCTACCGGTACCGAGCGGGGATGGAGGGCGACCTGAACGCGGTGGCGGAACGGACCCACGACGTGACCCCGAAGGACGCTCAGACGGCGGCCGAGTCCATCGAGGCGACCATGGCGCTGGTCCAGAGACTGGGTCCGGCGGGCGACGCGCTCGTCGCCCCGGCCAAGCAGGCGTTCCTGGCGGGACTGCACATGGCGGCGCTGGTCTCGCTGTGCATCGGTCTCATCGGTCTGGTCGTGGTGCTGGTGTGGATGCCCCGTGAACCCCCGAGCCACGAGTCGAACGACCGGGCCGCGAACAGGTCCTAGCGGGCGCCGGGCCACGACCGCGCGGGGGCCCGGCGGCCATACTGGGCACCATGCTGGTCCACGAACCCTCCCCCGCCTTCGTCGGTCGCCACCACCACCTGTCCCTGCTCGCGGCGGACGCGCGCCGCACCGTTCCCGAGGGCGCCCGCACCGTCCTGGTCCTCGGCGGCGCCGGTGTAGGCAAGTCCCGCCTGCTCACCGAGCACCTGCGCCGGGTCCCCGGCACCCCCTCCGCCGTGGGCGGCTGTCTGGAACTGGGCGCCGAGGGTGTCCCCTTCGCCCCCTTCACCGCCCTCCTGCGTGAACTCGTGCGCTCCGGAGGCCCCGCCGCCGACCCCACCGGCGACCTCGGCCGTCTCCTCCCCGATCTCAAGGGTGTCTCCGGGGCGGTGGTCGAGAGCCGTGCCCGTCTGTTCGAGGCGGTCCTCACCTTCCTGGAGGAGCGCGCCGCACCGGCCGGACTCACCCTGGTGATCGAGGACCTGCACTGGGCCGACGCCTCCACCCGCGACCTGCTCGTGTTCCTGCCGCGCAACCTCGGGTCCGCCCCTGTCCACCTGCTCATCAGCGTGCGCACCGACGACCTGCACCGGACCCACCCGCTGCGCGGTCTGCTCCCCGAACTCGAACGCCTCCCCGGGGTCCGCCGCCTGGACCTGGAACTGCTCTCCAAGGACGAGGTCGGAGCCCAGGCCACCGCCCTGAGCGGTCGCGAACTCGATCCGGCCGACCTCGACCTGCTGTTCGAGCGCAGCGGCGGCAACCCGCTCTTCGTGGAGTCATTCCTGGCCACCGGGCACGACCCCGCCGGGGCGCCCCTACCGGAAGGGCTCCGGGACCTGCTGCTCTCCGCTGTCGAACCCCTGCCCGAACCCACCCGCCGCATCCTCGGCCTCGTCGCGACCGCGGGGACCCGGGTCCGGCACACACTCCTCGCCAGCGTGAACCGCCGCGCCGGGAGCTCCGACGTGGAGCTCGACGCGGCCCTGCGCCCGGCCGTCGACGCCCGCATCCTGCGTTCGACGGCGGACGGCTACGCGTTCCGGCACGCACTGCTGGCGGAGGCGGTGCACACCGACCTCATGCCGGGTGAACGCGTGCGCGCGCACCGCCGCTACGCCGAGGCGCTCCAGGCGGGTGTGGAGCGGATGCCCGAGCGCGAGCGGGCCCTCCAGCTCGCCCACCACGCGCACTGCGCCCACGACCAGCCGCTCGCCCTCTCGGCGGCCTGGCGGGCCGCCGACCACGCCGCCGCCGTGGACGCCTACCCCGAGCACCTGGGACTGATCGAACGCGTCCTGGAACTGTGGGACCAGGTGCCCGACGCGGTCGAACGCGTCGGGCTGCCCCGGGACCAGGTGCTGGTCCGGGCCGCCGAGGTGTCTCTGGTCGCGGGTTCGCCGCGACGCGCGGTCAGCTACGCCACCGAGGGACTGGACGAACTCGGGGTCACGGGATTCCGTGACCCGCACGGAGCCCGTAGGGAGAGCTTCGAACGCGCCTCCCGGCTGCGTCACGCCCGGGGCCGGGCGCTCAAGGAGATGGGTCGCGACGGTGCCCTGGAGGATCTGGCCGACGGCCTCGTGCTGCTCGCCCACGACCACCCGGACGCCACGGCAGTGGGCGCGACCATGGCCGCCACTCTCATGATGCGCGGCCACCACGACCAGGCGGCCAGGATGGCCCGCCGGGTCCTCGACAGCGCGCGTGCGCTCGGTGACCGGAGGAGCGAGGCGGACGCGCTTATCACCCTCGGCGGCCTCAGCGACCCGCTCGACACCGACGAGGGGTTGGCCCTGTTCGGTGAGGGCATCGGTCTGGCCCGCGAGGCCGGTGACGTCCCGGTCGAGATCCGGGGGCTGGTCAACCTCAGCGGCCACCTCAAGAACCTCGACCGGCTGGAGGAGAGCGCCCGGGTGTCCCTGGAGGGGATGCGGCGCTGCGGTGAGCTCGGCCTGACCCGGACCCAGGGCGGGGCGTTCGCCTGCGGGTTGGCGGTGACCCGGTTCCACCAGGGAAGGTTCGCCGAGAGCGAGGAACTGCTGTCCAGGGTCACGGAGGGCGGGGTGACGTGGGCGCGGGCCCTCACCCTGCGCATGCAACTGGACCTGTACCGCTGGCGTCCGGATGCGCTGCGCGCCACCATCGACGAGTTCCATCGCGCGCTGCCCGCACGCGTGAGCTCCCCGGTGGAGCACCTTCCGGTGCACGGGGTCCTCCAGCAGCTGGCCGTGTACGAGGGACGCCTGCTGGACGCCGGACGGATGACCCGGGACCTGCTCCACCGGACGGCGGGGGAACGCTCCAGGACTCCGCTCGCCCAGGGTCTCTACCGTTCCACCCTGGTCCGGCACACCTCGGTCGCCGCCCGCCTGGCGGAGGAACCGGGAGAGGAGGCGCGCCAGCTGGCCCGGGAGGTCCGCGAGCTCCTGGACGACATGCCCCCCGTTACGGAACACTCCGACTCCCACGCCCGGCTGGCCGCCGATGCCTGGCTGGCCCCGGACCCGGAGGAGTCCCTGGCGCTGTTCGAGGCGGCGATGGCGGCGGTCGCGCCCACCGGCCACGTGGTCCTCGGAGCCGAGTACGAGCTGGCGGCGGCGGAGGCGGCCCTGCGGGCGGGGCGCCGCGACCGCGCGGCCGCGCACGTCGACGCGGTCCACCGCCTGGCGGTCCGGCACGGCATGGCCCTGTTCGAGAGGCAGACCCGCGCGCTGCGGGCCCGCCACGCCCTGCCCGACCCGGACGGACACGCCGCCACCAGCCCCGCTCCGGAACGGGCCGCGCTCCCCGCCGGGCCCACCCCGGCGGCCGGATCGCCGCCCGCCGGGCTGACGCCGCGTGAGGTGGAGGTGCTGGTGGAGGTGGCCCGTGGGTCGAGTAACCGGGAGGTGGGGGAGGCGCTGTTCATCTCGGGCAAGACGGTGAGCGTGCACCTGAGCAACGCGATGGGCAAACTCGGGGTGCGCAACCGGACGGCCGCGGTGGCGCGGGCCCGCGAGCTCGGGCTGGTCTGACCGGCCTCGGACCAGGGAGCCCCGGGCATACTGGGGCGTATGTCCCCCTCAACCTTCGTCGGCCGGCAGCGGCAGGTCGACCACCTCCTCTCCGACGCCGCCCGGGCCCGTACCGAGGGGGCCAGGACGGTCCTGCTCCGCGGCGACGCCGGAATCGGCAAGTCACGGCTCCTGGAGGAGTACCTGGAGCACACGCCCCTGCGGAACCGGGCCCTGGGCGCCTGCCTGGAACTGGGCGCCGGGGGCCTCGCCTTCGCCCCGTTCACCGCGCTCCTGCGCCAACTGGTCAGGGAGGGCGGCCCAGTGCCGGCCGCCGGGAGCGAACTCACCCGACTCCTGCCCGGACAGGGCGAGGCTCCCTCCGCGCGGTCCGGCACCGACGACCACGACCGCGCCCGACTGTTCGAGGCGGTGCTGACCTACCTGGAGGAGCGCGCGGCCCCGGCGGGGCTCAGCCTCGTGGTCGAGGACCTGCACTGGGCCGACGCCTCCACCCGCGACCTGCTCGTCTTCCTCCTGCGCAACCTCGGTGCCGCACCGGTGCACCTGGTCGTCTCGGTCCGCTCCGACGACCTGCACCGCACCCATCCCCTGAGCCGCGCCCTGCCCGAACTCGAACGGCTGCCCCGGGTCACCCGGCTCGACCTCGCACCGCTCACCCGGGAGGCCGTCGCCGAGCAGGTCGCCGCGCTGAGCGGATCGGTGCCCGACCCCGACAGCCTTGCGCTCCTGCTGGAACGCAGCGGCGGCAACCCCCTGTTCGTGGAGTCCTTCCTCGCGGCCCCCGAGGGCGGCGTCCCGGAGGGCCCGCGCGAACTCCTCATGCGCCGTGTCGAACCCCTCGCCGCCACCACCCGCAGGGTCCTCGGGCTGGCCTCGGTGGCCGGGGACCGGGTCGACCACGGGCTCCTCACAGAGGTGGCCGAGGCCTCCGGCGTGGGCGAGGACGACCTGGACGAGGCGCTGCGCGAGGCGGTCGACGCCCGGGTGCTCGGGGCCACGGACACGGGGTACGTGTTCCGGCACGCGCTGTTGGCCGAGGCGGTCAAGGGCGACCTGCTGCCGGGCCAGCGGGTGCGTGCCCACCGTCGCTACGCGGCGGCGCTCGAAGGCGGTGTCCCCGGTCTGTCACGCAGTGAGTCGGTCGCCCAACTCGCCCACCACGCGTACTCGGCCCACGACCACCCCAGGGCGTTGGGCGCCGCGTGGGAGTCGGCCGGACACGCCCGGGACGCCAGCGCCCACCCCGAGCACCTGGCCCTGCTCGAACGTGTGGTGGAGCTGTGGGAACTGGTCCCCGACGCCGCCGAGCGCCTGGGGACCACCTACGGGGAACTCCTGCTGGGGGTCTGCCTCGCCGCGCAGACGGCGGGTGACCCGCGCCGGGCGGTCGAGCACGCCAGCGAGGCACTGGCCGAGCTGGATCCGGGGAGCGAGCTCGCCGCGCGCCTCCTGGTCGCCCGGGGCCTCTCCTACAAGGAACTGGGACGGCTCGAGGCCCTGGACGACCTGCGCGCCGCCGCTCGGAACCACCCGGAACCGGCCGTGGTCAGCGCCAACACGGCCTCGGTGCTGATGATGCGGGGCAGTGACGCCGAGGCGGAGCGGGCCGCGCGCGCCGCGATCGAGGAGGCGCGTGCCTGCGGGGACCGGGCCAGCGAGGCGGACGCGCTGGTCACCCTGGGGGCCCTCCTGGACCACACGGGGGAGGAGGAGCCCCTGGAGATGCTGCGCCAGGGGATCCGCATCGCGCGCGAACTGGGTGACGTCCAGGTGGAGATGCGCGGGCTCAACAACCTCGGCAGCAACCTCGGCAGCCGGTTCGAGACACGGGAGCGGTTGGCCTGCGCCCAGGAGGCCCTGGACCGCAGCGCCGAGCTGGGAGTGGCCCGCAGCCAGGGGGCGGGCCTGGCCAACGGGCTGGCCAGCGCCCTCGTCGCGGCGGGGCGTCTGGAGGAGGCGCGGGCGAGGCTGGACGCGGCCCCCGCGGGTGAGGACCTGTCGGGGGCCAGACGCCAGGTGCTCGTCGCACAGATGGCCGCGCTGGAGGGGGACTGGGAGACCAGCCGAGGTGCCCTGGAGGAGTTCACGCGGCTGCTGCCACGGGAGACCTCCACCCGCGTGGAGTACATGTCGCACTACTACGCGCGTCTCCTGGGGCTGCTCTTCGAGCCGGGGGAGCGGTGGACCGAGGCCGCCCGGGTGATCCTGGAGGCCGAGCAGGAGGTCCGCATGGTCTCCCACGTCCGGTTCAGCGCCAGTACCGGGTCCGCCACGGCGATGGTGGTGTGGCGACTGCGGCGCCGTGCCGAACCCGGTGACCGGGAGCTCGCCGACACACTGGCGGAGCCTCTGGTGAGCGTGCTGGAGGGGGGCGACTGGCCGGTCTCCCCGCTGGGGAGACTGAGCGGGGAGACCGCGCTGGCCTTCCTGGAGGAGGACCCGGAGCGCGCGGCGGAGTACTGGGACCGGGCCCTGCCCCTGGCCGAACGCGCCGGTGGCCTCAGCCTGGTCGAGTGTCTGTTCGGGGCCTTCTGGAACGCGCTCGGGACGGCCGACACCGGACGCGCCCGGGACCTGTTGCGACGTTGCGAGGCCGTGCTGGCCGGGTTCGACCTGTACGTGGTGCGCCAGCTCGTGGCGGAGATGCGCGCGGCCCTCGGCCCGGACTCCGCGGCGGCACCGCCCGCCGGGCTGACGCCGCGTGAGGTGGAGGTGCTGGTGGAGGTGGCCCGTGGGTCGAGTAACCGGGAGGTGGGGGAGGCGCTGTTCATCTCGGGCAAGACGGTGAGCGTGCACCTGAGCAACGCGATGGGCAAGCTGGGGGTGGCCAACCGGACGGCCGCGGTGGCGCGGGCCCGGGAGCTCGGGCTGGTCTGACCCGGCCGGAGGCGTCCCGTCCGGGTTC
The DNA here is from genome assembly GCF_042745575.1 of Nocardiopsis sp. NPDC058789. NCBI lineage: Bacteria > Bacillati > Actinomycetota > Actinomycetes > Streptosporangiales > Nocardiopsidaceae > Nocardiopsis > Nocardiopsis sp. NPDC058789. Next base: position 108,154 of record NZ_JBHYOW010000013.1, on the reverse strand, counting down.
GACCCCGCCGTACCGGGCGGGCCGCCCCGCGCCGGTCAGTGCGCCGGAGGCTCCACCGCGCCCTGGCCGTGCATCGCCGCGTAGACCAGTTCGGAGTAGGCCTCCAGGGCGTCCGCGCACGCGGTCAGGCGCTCGGCGGCGGCCCGGGCCTCGGGCAGGGCGAGGACGTCGCGCCTCCTGAGGTCGCGGAACCAACGGCGCAACCGCTCCAGGCTCTGTTCCTCCTCCTCCAGTTCCGCGAAGGTGAACTTCTCCTTGGCGATCTCCTTCGCGATCTCGGCCTCGAACCGGCCGCAGTCGGTGGTGAACTCGCCCCACTCGTCGATCCGGGCGGCCCGGAACGCGTCCTCGACGAACGCGCGCGCGTCGGCGTCCCGGGGTTCGACGTCGTAGACGGCCACCCGGCCGCCGCCCTCCACCGCCAGCTCCGTCGCGCGCTCCACGAACGGGCGGAAGGCCTCCGCCGCGGGCAGGGCCCAGGTGCCCTGGGAGACGGGCACCGCCCCCGCGCGCCGCAGTTCCCGCCAGACCGCGACCCGGTGCCGTGAGGGCTTGGCCGGGACCTGTACCACCGCGAGGATCCATCGCACCGCTTCGTCTGTCACGAACCCGACCGTAACAGTCGGGCGGAGCAGGGGAGACTTCGGGCGAGTAGCAGGTGTTACAGTCTGGTGCGTGACACAATCTCCTCCGGTGTGGTCGGTCGCACCCCTGTACCTCGCCGGGTTCACCACGGCCTTCGGCGCCCACGGCGTCGCGGGTGTCCTGGGAACCCAGAGCGACTCCCTCGGGCTCTCCCTGCTGGGCCTCGGACTCATGCTGGCCCTGTACGACGTGGCGGAGGTGGTCCTCAAGCCGGTCTTCGGAGCGCTCAGCGACCGGATCGGCGTCCGTCCGGTGATCTTCGGCGGGCTGGTCGCGTTCTCCGTGGCGTCCCTCCTGGCCCTGCTGGCGCCCACCCCGCTCGTGCTGGGGCTCGCGCGGGTCGGGCAGGGCGCGGCGGCCTCCGCGTTCTCCCCGGCGTCGTCGGCGGCGGTCGCGCGACTGGCAGGGAGGGAACGGCTGGGGCGGTCGTTCGGCCGCTACGGGGCGTGGAAGAGCCTCGGCTACGTGCTCGGTCCGCTCAGCGGTGTGGCACTGGCCCACGTGTGGGGGATCGGGGCCCTGTACCTGGCGCTCGCCGTGCTCGCGGCGGGCGCGGCGGCGTGGGTGCTGCTCGCGCTCCCGGCCCTGCCGGTGGTGCCCCGGCCGCGCTACACCGTCGCCGACCTCGTCCGGCAGACCACCGAGCGCGGGTTCCTGGTCCCCACGCTGCTGCTGGCCTCCACGACCGCGATCCTCGGCGTCGCGGTCGGGTTCCTGCCGCTGCTGGCCGTGCGGCTCGACCTGCACCCGCTCGCAGGTGCGGCGGCGGTCACCCTGCTGGCCCTGGTCTCCACCATCGTCCAGCCGATCGTCGGCCGCCGACGCGACCGGCACGGGATCTCCGCGCGCGACGGCGGGGCCGTCGGCCTGGGGCTGGCGGCGGCCGCCCTGCTGGCGCTGGCCCTGGCCCCGAACGTGGTCACGCTGGTCGCCGCGTCCGTGGCGATCGGCCTCATGGTCGGCACCGTCACCCCGCTGGCCTTCGCACACCTGGCCGAGACCACGCCCGAGGAGCGGCTGGGACGCACGATGGGCAACGCCGAACTCGGTCGGGAGGTAGGGGACGCCGGAGGGCCGTTGGCGGTCGGCGCGCTGGCCGCCGCCACGAGTCTGCCCGTGGCCCTCACGGCGCTCGCGGCCGCCGGACTCGCCTCCGGGATCCTGGGGCGGGTCGCGCTCCGGGAGGGCGGGCCGGTCAGGCCCGGGAGCCCGCCCGACTGATCCGGGCCAGGGAGGCCTCGACGTCCACCCGCTCGGTCGGCCGGTTGTGGGGGAGCTTCGAGAGCAGGTACGCCATCCCGCAGGTGTTCGTGACCGCCGCGAAGGCCAGCCCGGCGCCCACGAACGCGGCCAGGAGCACGGCGGGGGTCCACCACAGACTCGCCGCCGCCGCGACCAGCACCGTCGAACCCGCCACGAGGCGCACCTGGCGGTCCAGGGCCCACCGCTCCGGACCGTGCACGGTCGGGCCCTCGGTCTGGGCCCAGGCGTTCATGCCGCCGGTCAGCACCACGGCGTCCTCCAGCCCGGAGGAGGCCAGCCGACGCCGGGCCTGCTCGGCTCGGGACCCGCTCTGGCACACCAGGACGATCTGCTCGGTGGCGTCCCGGGCGACCCTCCCGGCGTGGTGGTCGAGCTCGTCCAGCGGGAGGTTGACCGCTCCGGGGACGTGCGCGCTCTCGAACTCGGCCGGGGTGCGCACGTCCACCAGGAGCGGGGAGGATCCGCTGTCGAGCCGGGCTCTGACGGTCGCCGCGTCGACGGACTCGCTCATGTGTGTCTGACTCCAGGGGAGAAGGGGTAGTCCACGACTTTGGTAGGGATTCTACCCCCCGGGGTATGTGACGTGCTTGTCACCGATTCCGGGAATACCCCCCCCGATGCGGAGTCCTGTACTGGTCAGAGCGTCGGCAGGTACCTCTGGAGCTCGTACGGGGTCACCTGGCGGCGGTAGGAGTTCCACTCCGCCTTCTTGTTGCGCAGGAAGAAGTCGAAGACGTGCTCGCCGAGCGTCTCCGCCACGAGCTCGCTGTTCTCCATCAGGCGCAGCGCCTCGTCCAGGCTCTGGGGGAGCGGCTTGATGCCCAGCGCGCGGCGCTCGGAGTCCGTGAGGGCCCAGACGTCGTCCTCGGCGCCCGGCGGCAGCTCGTAGCCCTCCTCGATCCCCTTCAGACCTGCGGCCAGGATCACCGCGTAGGCCAGGTACGGGTTGGCGGAGCTGTCCAGCGAGCGGATCTCGATCCGGCTGGAGTTCGACTTGCCGGGCTTGTACATCGGCACGCGGACCAGTGCCGAGCGGTTGTTGTGCCCCCAGCAGATGTAGGCCGGGGCCTCGCCGCCCATCCCCGCCGAGGCGGCCGGGTCGTCCCAGATGCGCTTGTAGGAGTTCACCCACTGGTTGGTGACGGCCGCGATCTCGTCGGCGTGGCGCAGCAGCCCCGCAATGAACCCGCGCCCGACCTTGGAGAGCTGGTACTCCGCTCCGGGCTCGTAGAAGGCGTTGCGGTCACCCTCGAACAGCGACAGGTGGGTGTGCATGCCCGACCCCGGGTACTGGGTGAAGGGCTTGGGCATGAAGGTGGCGTACACGCCCTGCTCCATGGCCACCTCCTTCATCACCAAACGGAAGGTCATGATGTTGTCGGCGGTGGTGAGCGCGTCCGCGTAGCGCAGGTCGATCTCCTGCTGGCCCGGGCCGCCCTCGTGGTGGCTGAACTCCACCGAGATGCCCATGGCCTCCAGCATGTTGATGGCGTTGCGCCGGAAGTCGTGCGCGCTGTTGTGCGGCGTGTGGTCGAAGTAGCCGCCCGAGTCGTTGGGCTCGGGGAACTCACCGTGCTCCGGGAACTTCTTCAGGAGGTAGAACTCGATCTCGGGGTGCGTGTAGAACGTGAACCCGAGGTCGGAGGCCTTCCCGAGCTGGCGCTTGAGCACGTGCCTGGGGTCTGCCGGGGACGGCGAGCCGTCGGGCATGAGGATGTCGCAGTACATGCGCGCGGTGCCGTGCGGCTCGTTGCGCCAGGGCAGCACCTGGAACGTGGAGGGGTCGGGCTGGGCGAGCATGTCGGCCTCGTACACCCGGGCGAAGCCCTCGATGGCCGAACCGTCGAACCCGATGCCCTCGGAGAAGGCGGCCTCCAGTTCGGCGGGCGCCACCGCCACGGACTTGAGGTACCCGAGCACGTCGGTGAACCACAGCCTCACGAACCGGATGTCGCGCTCCTCCAACGTGCGGAGCACGAATTCCTGCTGTCGATTCACGATGACCCTCCTCGATGCCGGTCGGTTCCGGCCCGGTCCGCGCACGTGAGCCGTGCCGGGAACGATCTCCCGGAGCCAGTCTGCCGTGCGGATATTTCCGGGGTATTTCCGCACACGCCAACCAGCCTGCCCGGACCTCCCCGCACAGGCATTATGACCGCTGAATCAGGAGGTTCGGGACGGCTTGGGCCAGACCGAGTTCCCGGGCGCGGGCCCCCGCCGTGGCCCGGTTGGGCACACCGAGCTTCCCCAGGATGTGGGACACGTGCACGCTCGCGGTCTTGGGGCTGATGAACAGCGCCTCCGCGATCGCCGCGTTGGTCGCGCCCGTGGCCAGCAGGCGCAGCACCTCCGTCTCGCGCGGAGTCAGCCCGGCGGGTGCCGGAGGCGGGACGGACCCGCCGGAGAGACCGGCGCCGAGGCGGCGCGCCAGGTCCTCGGCGGCGCGGGCCAAGGGTGACGCACCACACGCGTCGGCGGTCGCGAAGACCAGGCGGGTCAGCTCCACGGCACGCTCCCGCTCCCCGGCGGCCACCCGGGCCTCGGCCTCGCGCAGCCGGGCCCGGGCCAGGTGCAACCGCAGGGGAGTGGACTCCCAGGCCGCCGCCGCGGTGGCCCACGACGTGGCCAGGGACGGGGGCGCGGCGCCCTCGACCTCGCTGATCTGGGCCCGTACGGTCGCCGCGTGCGCCGGCCGGACCAGGCCGTTGCGCGGGAGCCTCCCCGCGACGGTGCCGACCAACCCGACCACGAGCCGGGCCGTCTCCCCGAACCCCGCCTCTTCGCGCGCCCGCTCCGCGCCCAGTCGGGCGGCCTCCGCCATCCGTTCCAGCAGCGGCCACGTGTACCCCGGGGAACGCTCCAGGGCCGCCTGCTCCAGGACGTCCCTGGAGAGGGACAGCGCCTCGGCGAGGTCACCCTCGGCCAGGGCGGCGTCCAGCAGGCCCGTGGTGCGCAGCTGCACGACGTCCATCCGGTGCGCGTCCAGCATGGAACGGTCTCCGCTGGGCCCGGCCTCGGCACGCGCCGCGACCGCGTCCCCCATCGCCGCCGCGGCACGCGCCTCGACCGCCTGGACGTAGTGCTGGTGCTTGTCGTCCCCGTGCCTCCTGGCCAGGTGGCGGCGGTGGACCTCGCGGCTCTGGCGCAGGTCTCCCGTCTCGAAGAGGATCTCGGCGCGGTTCTGGTGGTGGAAGGACCGGTGGTAGGGCGCCCAGCCCCACGCCTCGTGCCGGGCCAGGGACTCCTCCAGCACGCGCAGGCCCTCCTCGTGGTGGCCGAGCTCACGCAGGAAGTGGGCGAGGTTCCCGGCTCCGCGCGCCTCCATGTAGGGCTCGCGGAGCTCGATGGCCTCCGCCATCCCCCGTTCCACCAGCGGGCGCCCGTGTTCGACGTCACCGTCCCGCATACGGACCCCGCCCAACGTGATCCGGGCGTCGGCGGCCGCGCAGCGGTCGGACACACTGCCCGTGTCGGCCGCGTCGATCGCCAGCTCGGCCAACGTCCCGAAACCGCGGCCGGTGTCGTTCAGCTCTTGGAGGACCCTCCCCTCGGGGGTCGGGTTCCGGTCCTCGCGCAGCATGGCGCTCTCCCGGGCCAGGAGAGCCAGGAGCTGGCTGTATCCCGGCATGTGCGGCGGGTGCAGTTCCAGGGCCCGGACCAGGTCCTCGACGCCGCCGGTGCACGCGTGGGAGGAGCGGGCCTGGCCCCGCTGGCGCAGCAGGACCGCCCGCGCCGTGAGGGTCCCGTCGTCGTCGGCGTCCTCGTCCAGCGTCGCCAGGGCCTCGTCGACGAGTTCCAGCGCACGCCGGTTGCGGTTGGCCGAGATCGCCGCGCCCGCCGCCCTGCTCACCACCTCCGCCCAGCTGTTCCCCTCCACCCGGTCGCTGGGGTCGGGCACCCGGTCCCACAGCGCCAGGACGCGGTCCAGCATGCCGAGGCGTTCGTCGAAGGCGAGCGTCCTGCTGGCCTGGACGGCGGCCCGCCAGGCGGCCTCCATGGCCCGGGGCAGGTCCTGCGCGGCGTGGTAGTGGTGGGCCTGCTCGGCGGCACGGCGGTCCTCGGGGACGGCGTCCGGGTACGCGTCGATGAGCTGGGCGAAGCGCAGGTGCAGCCGGGAGTGCGGCCCGGGCAGGATCTCGTCGTGCACCGCGTCGCGCAGCAGTGCGTGCCGGAAGCGGTAACCGGTGCGTCCGGGCCGCAGCACGTTGGCGTCCACCAGGGCGTGCAGGGCGGCCTCCAGGTCACGCTCGGGCAGCCCGGCCGCGTGGTGGAGCACCTCGTGCTCGATGCCGTCGGCCACGGCCCCCACCGCCGCCGCCCGCAGGACGGAGAGCGTGGTCTCGTCGAAGCGGCGCACCGGCTCCAGGAGCAGGTCGCGGAAGTGGTCGGGCAGGTCGGGGTCGTCGTCGGAGGGGCAGGTCTCGGCGGCGGCCAGGGCCTCCACGAACAACGGGACGCCCTCGCTGCGCCGGAAGAGCGTGTCCAGGGCGTCGTGCTCCAGTTCCTCGCCTCGGATCGCCGCGGCCTGGACGCCCACCTCCTCCCGGGTGAACGGCTCCAGCACGATCCGGCGCACGCCCGGCAGGCGTTCGAGCTGGGGGAGGAGCCGCCGCAGCGGGTGCGCGCGGTGCAGGTCGTCACTGCGGTAGGTGGCGACGACCTGGGTCCCGGGGCGGGAGAGGTTGCGGGCGAGGAAGGCCAACAGGTCCCGGGTGGCGCCGTCCGCCCAGTGCAGGTCCTCCAGGACGACGGTGACCCCGTCCTCCCCGGCCACCTGCTCGCACAGGCGCAGTACCTGCTCGAAGAGGATGCCCCGGTTCTCCCGGCGGTCCGAGGCGGGCTCGCCCAGCTCGGGGAGGAGCCGGGCGAACTCGCCGACCCCGCCCGGCGCGGCCGCGTCGAACGGGGCGCGTCCGCGCTCGCGCAGGATCTGGCGGAGCACGGCGGTGAAAGGGGCGTAGGACAGGCCGTCGACGCCGAGTTGCAGGCAGGCCCCGACGAACACCGTCCCGGCGGGCCGGGTGGCGGCGAACTCGGAGACCAGGCGGCTCTTGCCGACCCCCGCGTCCCCGCCCACCAGCAGTGTCTCCGGGGGGCCGGTGCGTACGCGGTCGGCCTGGTCGGCCAGGAGCCGGAGGTGGTCCCGGCGGCCGACGAAGAGGGGACTCACTGCGGAGAACAGGGGCATACCCCCCATTATGCGCGCCGGGGTCGCGGCGGCTCCGGGGTCTTCCCGGTTCGGGTCCGCTCCTCGGCACTCAGGAGACGGGCTCGGCGGTGGAGCTCGGCCCGGCGGAGGCGCTCCTGGATGATCGCCTGGGCGGTGGCCGCCCGTAGGTCTCTGAGGGGCACGGTGGTGTCCTTTCCGTGGTGTCTGTGCGGTGCTCGGGGCGGCGTGCCTGGTGCGCGCGGGGTCAGGAGGCGCGTCGGCGGCGCTTCGCGGCCCGTTCCCGGGCTCGGGCGCGGGCCTCGGCCCTGGCCCGGCGCACCGCCGTGAGCTGCTCGCTGCGACGGGCGGCGGCCTCGGAGCGGGCGCGGTCGTCCCTGAGGACGAAGTCGGGGTGGAACACGGTGCTGCCCTTCCGCTGTGCGGCGGGACCCGTGTCCCGCCCGATGACCTCCACGATCCGGCTGAGAACGGAGTCGGCGCATCGGGAGGAATCAGTGGATCGGCCGCCAAAGCGTCGGACGGCCTCCTAAGAGGGGTGAGATCCGTCCTAAGAACCCTCGTGAGTCCCGCCGATTCGCCAAACGCCCCGGAGGTTCCTTGACTCCGGTGCCTCGGGGCGGGCAAGTGTGTGGGGGCTGGGCGTCTCCTCCCGGGGGTGCTCCGGCCAGCACTGATGGCGGATCTCAGGAGGTCGTGGGATGACTCGGGTCGCTTGCGGGACCGACCGACGGGGCGCGTTCGGGCGAAGGGCCGCAGGGGTGGTCGCCGGGCTGGCCCTCGCCGGGCTGTGCGCGGCCCCCGCCTCGGCGGACGACGGCGGGGACGCGGTGGGGCTGTCCCTGTCCGGTGCGGACCGGTCGCCGCTCCCCGGCGAGGAGGTCGTCTACCGGGCCACCGTGGTCAACGGCGGAGCCGGGGAGGTCGAGGAGGGGCTGCTCGCACAGCACGTGCCCGAACCCCTCGATGTCCGGGAGGTCGGCCAGGGCGGGATCGTCGAGGAGGGCGTCGCCAACTGGAGGGTGGACCTGCCGGAGGACGGGGAGGCCGCCTACACCGTCCGGGTCCGGGTGCCGGAGGACGCCGAGCCGGGGGAGCGGGTGGTGAGCACCGCCTGCCTGCTGTTGGACCGGGACGGCGATCCCGTGGCCTGCGCGAGCGACACCCTGCTGGTCGGGGACCGAACGGTGCTCTCGAAGATGGGGGAGATGGTGGACCGGGACGGCCTGGTCCGCGCGGTGGGCGTGGGGGTGCTGATGGTGCTGGTGTGGCTGATGTGGCGACAGTGGGGCGCCTCACGCGGCACCTGACCCGACGGGTGTCCGATTTGTTACGTCAGGGCGTCAGCAAGACGCGGGCTTCAACTACAACGCGTAGTAGTCTAAGCGTATGGACTTCCTTTACTCCGCGCTCGTGTTCCTGCACATGATCGGCCTGGCCGGGATCATCGCCGGTTTCCTCATGCAGCTGATGACCGACAACGTCAAGGCGACCAAGGTGCTGCTGCACAGCGCCCTGCTCCAGTTCGTCACGGGCCTCCTGCTGGTCGGTGTGGCCGAGATGGCCGACATCGGCGAACTCAACCACGTCAAGATCGGCGTGAAGCTCGTGATCGCCCTGAGCGTCGTGGTCGTCGGTGTGCTCAACCTGCGCAAGCCCGCGAAGAACCTGGCGATCATCGCCGGTGTCCTGGCCATCGTCAACATCGGTGTCGCGGTCTTCTGGTAGACGCCCGCCGACCCGCCCGCACGGGTCTGCCGCCGGTGGCGGTCCGGAGTGCTCCGGACCGCCACCGGCTTTTTCGTCTGGAAAATCTTGCAGGCCCTTTCGTCCAGATCAGGGCTGCATTTCCGGGTGATCCGGTGTTCACGTGGTGTTCACAGGTCGAGGTCGGTCTGTTACCTTCGTCACCTCAACGCAAACTCTTGCGCAAACTGCAAGAGCATGCGGCACCTCCCCCCAAGGAGCGCACATGAGAACACCCCGCGTCGGCGCCCTCCTCGGAGCGGCCCTGATGGGAGCCGCCCTGTTGGCGGTACCCGGCCAGGCCGCCACCCAGGACGCCGCACCCGTCTCCGCGCAGAACGCCAACGACGACACGATCGTCCACCTCTTCCAGTGGAACTGGGACTCCGTCGCCGCCGAGTGCGCCGAATTCCTCGGCCCCGCCGGGTACGGCGGCGTCCAGGTCTCCCCGCCCCAGGAACACGTGGTCGTCCCCTTCTCCGAGGGCGGCAACCACCCCTGGTGGCAGGACTACCAGCCGGTCTCCTACCGGATCGACAACACCCGGCGCGGCACCGCCGAGGACTTCCAGGCGATGGTCTCCACGTGTGCCGACAACGGCGTCCGGATCTACGTGGACGCCGTCATCAACCACATGACCGGACCGGCCGAGGGCACCAGCACCGGCAGCGCCGGCACCGAGTGGGAGCGCTACGAGTACCCCGACCTGTTCGGGGACGGCACGGCCGCCTACTCCTACGACGACTTCGGTCCCTGCTACGACACCATCGAGAACTGGAACGACAAGGACGAGGTGCAGAACTGCCAGCTCCTCGACCTGGCCGACCTGGACACCGGCTCCCCGCACGTCCGTGACCAGATCGTCCGGTACCTCAACGGCCTGGTGGCCATGGGGGTCGGCGGCTTCCGGGTGGACGCCTCCAAGCACGTCCCCGAGGACGACATGGGCGCCATCATCGGGGCCCTGGACGACGTCCCCGGGTTCGGCGGCGCCCCCCGGGTGTTCCACGAGGTCTACGGCGACCAGACCATCCCCTACACCGCTTACACGCCCTACGGGCAGGTCACCAACTTCGACTACAAGCGCTCCGTCGCCTCCGGCTTCGCCAACGGTGACATCGCCGGGCTCACCGACATGCCCGACCACGGCGGCCTCACCTCCGACGAGGCCGTGGTCTTCGTCGACAACCACGACACCCAGCGCTACGAGCCGACCCTCACCTACGTGGACGGCGACCGCTACTACCTCGCCACCGCGTTCATGCTCGCCCACCCCTACGGCACCCCCGTGGTGATGTCCAGCTACGACTTCGAGGGCAACGTGACCGAGGGCCCGCCCAGCGCGGGCCAGGACGGCAACCCCGCCGGGTGGATCACCGAGGACAGCGACTGCTCCGGCGCCGCGTGGGTCTGCGAGCACCGGAACGAGGCCGTCAGCGGCATGGTGGCCTTCCGGTCGGCGGTGGGGGACTCCGGCCTCACCGAACGGGCCCGCGACGGATCCTCCCGTGTGGCCTTCGACCGGGGCGAGGCCGGGTTCGCCGCCTTCAACGCCTCGGGCGGAGACTGGGCCCTGACCGCCCCGACGGCGCTCCCGGACGGCGAGTACGACAACGCGTCCGGACCCGGCACCGCCACGGTCTCCTCGGGCCAGGTCAGTGCGACCGTCCCCGCCGACGGCGCCCTGGCGCTGCACGTGGGCGGCGAGTGCGAGCAGGACTGCGGCGGAGGTCCGGGCGAGCCGGGCGAGCCCGGCGACACCCTGACCGCGACGGTCGAGACCCGGCCCGGTCAGGAGGTGTTCGTCGTCGGCTCCACCCCCGAACTGGGGTCGTGGAACCCGGCGGACGGCGCCCCGCTGAGCACCGACGCGTCCACCTACCCGCAGTGGTCCGGCCGTGTCACCCTCGGCGCCGACACCGAGTGGAAGCTGGTCCGGGTGTCCCCGGACGGCGCGGACTGGGAGCCCGGCGCCAACCGCGTCGGCCCGGCCACCACCGTCACCTGGGGTCAGCGCTGAGGCCACCGGGCGTCCCCACGGGGGCGCCCGGTCCGGCTCACCCCGCCGAGGCGTCCTCCTTCGGCGCCGGGCAGGTCCCGCCCGGGTCCACCGCGAGCTCGTAGTGCCACACCTCGTTGGCGTAGGTCTGGCAGAGCCCGAACCGCGCCCCGTGCTGGGCGAACCAGTACGCGGCGTCGGTGCGGCCCACGTCCACCGCCTCCCCCGTGACGTGCGAGGAGTCCTCGGGGGAGGCCACCCACCGGGCCGCCTCCTCCTCGCTCCCGTACACCCCCACGGCCGACTCCAGCAGGAACCGCTGATAGCGCTCGCTGCGCCATCCGCTGGTCACCAGCACCTCGATGCCGTCCTCCTCCAGAGCGGCCCCGGCGGCCTCTCGGACCGCCGCCACCAGGTCCGGGTCCAGCTCGGACAGCGCGGGCACGTCCTCGTCGGGGTCCAGGCCCCCGCCCTCGGGGACGAACCCGTCGCCCTCGCCCAACGGGGTCAGCCGGGTCACCGGGAGGCCGGTCCGCGCCTTCCCCCCGTCGGCCGCCCCGGCCGAGGCGCACCCCGCCAGGGTCAGGACGGCCACGGCGACGGTGGCCAGAACGGTCGGTCGACGGCACATGGGACGTCCCTCCTCCGTGGACCGGACCCCGTGTCCGGTACCGAAGGCCCCAGGTCACCAGGGACGGTGTTGCGCGGATGTGTGCGGACGAGCCAACACTTCCGCAACACCGCCCCTGCCTAGACTGGGCCGTCGGCCGAGGGACGGGGGGAGCGCATGCGCGTGCTGGTGGTCGAGGACGAGGTCTTCATGGCGGAGGCACTCCAGGCGGGTCTGCGCCACGAGGCCATCGCCGCCGACGTCGCCCTGGACGGTGACGCGGCCCTGGAGCGGATCGGGGTCAACGACTACGACGTGGTCGTCCTCGACCGGGACCTCCCCGGAACCCACGGTGACCAGGTGTGCGCGGTCATCGCCCGCGACCACCCCGGTACACGGGTGCTCATGCTCACCGCCGCCGCCCGGCTCCGTGACAAGGTGGACGGCTTCGCCCTGGGCGCCGACGACTACCTCACCAAACCCTTCGCGGTCGAGGAGCTGGTCATGCGCCTGCGCGCGCTGGCCCGGCGGCCCGCCGCCACGGTCCAGCCGGTGCTGGAGCGGGGCGACCTGCGTCTGGACCCCTACCGCCGGGAGGCCCACCGTTCCGGCCGCTACCTCCGGCTGCCCCGCAAGCAGTTCGCCGTCCTCGAACTGCTCATGCGGGCGGACGGGGGAGCGGTCAGCGCGGAGACCCTCCTGGAGAAGGTCTGGGACGAGCACGCCGACCCCTTCACCAGCGCGCCCCGGGTGACGGTGTCCCAACTCCGCCGGGTGCTGGGGGAACCGGACCCCATCGTGACCGTTCCCGGCGTGGGCTACCGCCTGGTGGTCCCCGGGGAGGCCCGGTGAACGGCGTGCGGGTACGGGTCAGCGCCCGCCTGCGCCTCACCCTGGGCTACGCCGGGTTCCTGGTCGTGGCGGGCCTGGCCGTGCTGGCCGGGGTGTACGTGGTGCTGCGGTACGTGCCCGACTACCCGCTCACCGCCGCCAACCCCAGCGACCTCGGGCAGCCCATCGCGGCCCGCGCCCAGATCCTGGAGGCCGTCGTCCGCGTCTCCGGCGGCGTCCTGCTGGTGCTGGCCGTGATCGGGCTGGTCGGCGGCTGGTACCTGGCGGGGTGGGTGCTGCGGCCCCTGAACCGGATCAACGAGGCCGTGCTGGCCGCCACGACCGGGCGGCTCGGGCACCGCGTCGCGCTCTCCGGCCGCAACGACGAGTTCCGCCAGCTGGCCGACGCCTTCGACCACATGCTGGACCGCCTCCAGGACGCCTTCGAGGCGCAGGAGAGGTTCGCCGCCAACGCCTCCCACGAACTCCGCACCCCGCTGGCGGTCAACGCGACCCTCCTGGACGTGGCCCGGCGCGACCCCGAGGGCCAGGACCACCCGCGCCTGCTCGAACGCCTGGACCTCACCAACGCCCGGGCGATCGCCCTCACCGAGGCGCTGCTGCGGCTGGCCGACGCCAACGCCGTCACCGCCGTGTCCGCACCCGCGGACCTCGCCGAGATCGCCCGCGAGGTCGCGGCGGAGACCGCCGATGAGGCGCGTCAGGCGGGGGTGCGACTGGACCACGCGCTCTCCCCGGCCCCGGTGGTCGGTGACACCGCGCTGCTCACCCAGCTCACCGAGAACCTGGTGCGCAACGCCCTGAGGCACAACCTCCAGGGCCCGGGTGGGACCGCCCACGTCACCACCGACCGCGACCCGCGCACCGGCGGCGTCGTCCTGAGGGTCGAGAACACCGGCCCCGTGTACACCCCGGAGGCCGCCGCCCGCCTGCACGAACCCTTCCTGCGCGGCGCGGGACGGGTCGGTACCGGTCAGGGACACGGGCTCGGTCTGGCTCTGGTGGCCCGGGTCGCGCAGGTCCACGGCGGCACCCTGGACCTGCGCCCACGCGGGGCCGACCAGGGAGGGGGTCTCACCGTCACGGTCACCCTCCCCGCCCGGGACACCCGTCAGTCGTCGTAGAAGGCCCGTTCCATCACCGCGCGCGCCCGCCGGGTCGTGCGCAGGTAGGACTCGGTCAGCTGCTCCGCCGGACCCTCGGGCTCGGGACCCTCCGCCGCCGCGCCGTCCTCCTCGGCACCCTCGCCGTCCGTGTCGTCCCCGTCCCCGTCGCCGTACCCCATGGCCTGGGCCAGCGCCGCGCGCACCCGCAGGTCGTGCGGGATCGAGTCGCCGCCCCGGCCGCGTACCAGCATCACCATGCCGCGCACCCGTGAGGCCAGCCGCCACGACCGTTCCAGCACCACACCGTCGTCGGCGGCCAGGAACCCGTGCGCCACCGCCACCGCCAGCGCGGGCAGTGTCTGCGGGGTACGCAGGTCCGGGAACTCGTGCGCGTGCCGCAGCTGCAGCAGCTGCGCCACCCACTCCACGTCCGACAGCCCGCCCCGGCCCAGCTTCGTGTGCAGGGTCGGGTCCGCCCCGCGCGGCAGCCGTTCGGCCTCCATACGTGCCTTGAGCTTGCGGATCTCCAACACGGAGGCGGGGGAGACGCCCCCCACCGGATAGCGGATCGGGTCGATCAGCGCCACGAACGCCGAACGCAGCCCCTCGTCCCCGGCGATCGGCCGCGCCCGCAGCAGCGCCTGGCTCTCCCACACCTGCGACCAGCGCCCGTAGTAGGCGGCGTAGGAGTCCAGCGTGCGCACCACCGGCCCGCTGCGGCCCTCCGGGCGCAGGTCCGTGTCGACCTTCAGCGCGGGCTCGGCCTGCGGCATCTCCAGCAGCCGGGCCAGTTCCCGCACGATCGCCATGGCCTGTTTGGTGGCCGCGCCCGAGTCCACGTCCGGCATGGGGTCGTGCACGTACATCACGTCGGCGTCGCTGGCGTACGTCAGCTCACCACCGCCGAACCGGCCCATCGCCACCACGCACACCCGGGTGAGCACCTCGCCGCCGGACTCGGAGATCACCTTGGTGTAGGCCGCGCGCAGGGCGGCGTCGATGGTGACCTCCGCGATCCCGGTGAGCGCCCGGCCCACCTCCTCGACCGAGCACACGCCCAGCAGGTCGGCGGCGGCCGTGCGCAGCAGCTCCCGCCGGCGCAGCGCCCGCACCGCCGACACCGCCTCCTCCGGGGTGTCGTAGCGGCGCAGGGCCGCGTCGGCCTCGGCCATCAGCGACCTGCGCTCGCGCCGTCGGAGGTCGGCGTCGTCGCCCAGCATGGCCACCGCCTCCGGGGCCCGCAGCAGCAGTTCGGTCACGTACCGGCTGGTCCCCAGCAGCCACGCCATCCGCTCGGCCACCCGGACGTCGTCGCGCAGCAGCCGGAGGTACCAGGGCGTGGTGCCCAGCGCGTCGCTGACCTGACGGAACCCGAGCAGTCCCGCGTCCGGGTCGGGGGAGTCCGCGAACCAGCCCAGCATCACCGGCAGCAGTGTGCGCTGGATGGCCGCGCGCCGGGACAGCCCCGACGTCAGCGACTGAAGGTGGCGCAGCGCCCCGCGCGGGTCCACGAAGCCCAGCGCCCCCAGCCGCTCCACGGCCTGGTCGGCGGAGAGCCGGATCTCGTCCTCGGGCAGGGCGGCCACCGCGTTCAGCAGCGGGCGGTAGAAGAGCTTCTCGTGCAGGCGCCGCACCTCCGCAGACACCCGCTTGCGCGCATCGGTCAGCTCGCGCACCGAGTCGGCGGTGAACCCCAGGGCACGGCCCAGCTGCCGCAGCCGTGACGGACCGTCGGCGGCCTGGGGATCGGGCATCAGGTGGGTCCGGCGCAGCCGCTCCAGCTGCAGCAGGTGCTCCACCCGCCGCAGGAAGCGGTAGGCGTCGGACAGCCCCGCCGCGTCCCGCCGCCCCACGTAGCCGTACTCCGACAGCGCCGAGAGCGCCTGGAGGGTGTTGCCCGACCTCAGGCGCTCGTCCGAACGCCCGTGCACCAGCTGGAGCAGCTGCACGGAGAACTCGATGTCGCGCAGCCCCCCGGGCCCCAGCTTCAGTTCGTGCTCGGCCTGCCCGGCGGGGATGTGCGCCACCACCCGGCGGCGCATGGCCTGCACGTCCTCCACGAAGTCCTTGCGGCCGGAGGCCTCCCACACCAGCGGTGCGATGGCCTCCGCGTACCGCCGTCCCAGCTCCTCGTCACCGGCGATCGGCCGGGCCTTGAGCAACGCCTGGAACTCCCAGGTCTTGGCCCAGCGCTCGTAGTAAGCCAGGTGCCCCGCGAGCGGCCGGACCAGGGGACCGTTACGGCCCTCCGGACGCAGGGCCGGGTCCACCTCCCACAGGGTGCCCTCCGCGTCGGTCTCCGACGGGACGCGCATCATGGCGGTCGCGAGCCGGGTGGCGGCCCGCTGGGCCTCCTGGTCGTCGGCGGGCGCACCGTCGGCGCCGGTGGCGGGCTCGGCCACGAACACCACGTCCACGTCACTGACGTAGTTCAGTTCACGGCCGCCGCACTTGCCCATCCCGATCACGCTCAGACGGCACAGCGCGGCGTCCTCGGGGGACTCCGCGCGGGCCACCGCGAGCGCCGCGTCCAGGGTCGCCGCCGCCAGGTCGGCAAGCTCGGCGGCGACCTCGTCCACGGTGTTCACCCCGGTCAGGTCCCGCCCGGCCAGCCGCAGCACACGGCGCCGGTAGGCCACCCGCAGCGTGTGCCGCAGCACGGCCGAGGCCTCCCCCTCCTCGCCCTGCCCCAGAGAGAGGTCGGCCGTCGGAGCGGGCTCGTCGGGGCACGCGCCCACGGTGTGCATCAGCCCCCGGCGCAGCTCCTCGCGGTCCGGGGTGCGCGCGGCGTCGGCGCCGCGCAGCTCACGCCAGTCACCGGGGTGCCGCACCAGGTGGTCGGTGAGCGCCGTGCTGGCCCCCAGGACACGGCACAGCCGGGTGCGCAGGTCGCGTTCCTCGCGGAGGGCGACACGCACCTCCTCCGGGTCCGGTGCGACCTCCAGCAGCCGGAGGAGGCCCAGCAGCGCCTGGTCCGGGTCGGCCGCCGCTGCGAGGGCACCGATCACCTCGGTGTCGGCCAGGGCGTCCAGCCCCGCCTCCTCCACCAGCCGCAGGGCCCGGGTGCTGTCACTGAAACCGCGTCGAGCGAGCGCGCCCGCTGTCATGTTGGTTCTTCCGTCCCTTGCCACGCGTCAACGGTAGCCGTATCGGGGATCCGGACCCCGGAACCGGCTCGGGGCCGGTACCCGAACTGGATACCGGCCCCGAGGGGGTGTGACTAGATGTCGTAGTAGAGCTCGAACTCGCGCGGGTGCGGGCGCAGGCGCAGGGAGTCGATCTCCTCGGTGCGCTTGTAGTCGATGTAGGTCTCGATGAGGTCCTTGGTGAAGACCCCGCCCTCCAGCAGGAACTCGTGGTCGGCCTCCAGGGCCTCCAGAGCGGCCTCCAGGGACGCCGGGACCGTCTCGATCGCCGCGGCCTCGGCCGGGGGCAGCTCGTACAGGTCCTTGTCGACCGGCTCCGGCGGCTCGATCTTGTTCTTGATGCCGTCCAGACCCGCCATGAGCATGGCGGAGAAGGCCAGGTACGGGTTGGCCGAGGGGTCCGGCACCCGGAACTCGATGCGCTTGGCCTTCGGGTTGGAGCCGGTGAGCGGCAGGCGGATGCAGGCCGAACGGTTCCGCTGGCTGTAGACCAGGTTGATCGGGGCCTCGTAGCCCGGCACCAGGCGGTGGAAGGAGTTCACCGTCGGGTTGGTGAAGGCCAGCAGCGCCGAGGCGTGCTTGAGCAGACCACCGATGTAGTGGCGGGCCGTGTCCGAGAGCTGGCCGTAGCCGGCCTCGTCGAAGAACAGCGGCGCGCCGTCCTTCCACAGGCTCTGGTGGCAGTGCATGCCCGAACCGTTGTCACCGAAGAGCGGCTTCGGCATGAACGTGGCGGTCTTGCCCGCCTCGTTCGCCACGTTCTTCACGATGTACTTGTACAGCTGGACCTTGTCGGCCTGCTGGAGCAGCGTGCCGAACTTGATGCCGATCTCGGCCTGGCCGGCGGTGCCGACCTCGTGGTGCTGGAGCTCCACCTCGATACCGGAGTCGATCAGGGTCCGCACCATGTCCGAGCGCAGGTCGCTGTAGTGGTCGACCGGCTCGACGGGGAAGTAGCCGCCCTTGAAGCGCGGACGGTAGCCGCGGTTGCCGCCCTCGATCGCGGAGCCGGTGTTCCAGGCGCCCTCGATCGAGTCGATCTCGTAGTAGCCGGTGTTCGCGCGCGTCTCGAACTTGACGTCGTCGAAGATGTAGAACTCGGCCTCGGGGCCGAAGAAGGCGGTGTCGGCCACACCGGAGCCCGTGAGGTAGGCCTCGGCCTTGCGGGCGACGTTGCGCGGGTCGCGGCTGTACGACTCCAGCGTGAGCGGGTCGTGGACGAAGAACGTCATGTTCAGCGTCTTGTGCTTGCGGAACGGGTCCAGGACACCGGTGCTCAGGTCGGGCAGGAGCAGCATGTCGGACTCGTGGATGGCCTGGAACCCGCGGATCGAGGAACCGTCGAACATCTGACCATCGGTGAACGTGGACGCGTCCACGTTCTCGACCGGGAGGGTAACGTGGTTGACGCCCCCGAACAGGTCCGTGAACCGGACGTCGAAGAACTTGACGTCCTCATCTCGGATGTAGGCGAGCACCTCGTCGACGCTGCTGAACAAAACGGAACCTCCGTGCAGATAGCTGAGACGGCGGGTTCGCGGCCCGCGCCATCGCGGCCGTGTCGAACCACGCGCCGTCTCCCGGCCTCGTCATCGAAGCTAGGAGCGCGTGATTTCCACGCCGTGTCTCTATTGTTTCCTGCATGTTACGGAGCCGGTCGCCCGGGTTGGCCGGTGGTCCCGGAACGGTGATTCCGCCTGTTTCGGGGCGAAACCGGGGCGTCGGCGGCCTTCGGAGTGACCTGTGCCACGCGCCCTCCGTCCGCATGTCACCGGCGTCGAGCGGACCCGCGCGCGGGGGGTGACACGGGGCGGATAACGTGAAAAACATGAGCGACAAGAGCCGGAGCGGCGCCCCCACGGTCTCCGATGACGACTTCCGTTACCGCGGCAACCGGCTGGGTCTGCCCGAGAGCGGCAGCGGGTCGGTGCCCGGGGTCATGCGCCGCCTGGTCGGCCTCGCCCTCGACTGGGCCATCTCCGCGATGCTGGTGTGGGTCGCGCTCAGCTTCGGGCTCATCGGTCAGGAACTGGCCGCAGCGGCGGCGGCAGGGGGCGACCCCGAGGCCATCGCCCTCACCAACTTCACCACCCTGTCCACCCTGGTGGTGTTCGCGGCGATGAACCTCCTCCTGCTGACCATGTTCGGCACGACGATCGGACGCCGACTCGTCGGGATCGGTATCACCGCCACCGGTGAGCGCGGCTGGCCCTGGATCGCCTCCATGGCCGTGCGCACCCTGCTGTTGTGCCTGGTGATCCCGGCCGTGGTCTACGACCGTGACACCCGGGGCCTGCACGACCGCGCCGCCGGGACCGTCGCGACCCGTTACTGAGCGCACTCGCCCGGTCCCACGCTCCCCGGACGCCATGCGCACGCGCGTGCGAACCCGTACCGAGCTGCTGTTAGCATCCGTTCACGGCATTCCCGCAGGGACCCCCGCGACCTCGGGCCGTGTACCGCACGTCGACGCCCCGCCACTCCGGCGGGTGTGCCGTCCGGACGCGCCCTGGCTGCCCTGAACCCGCCCCCCTCAAGGTCTCCTCGCACCCTCGAAGGTTCGCATGGCTGGAAGACGCTCCGCCCCTCGCAACACCGGTGCCCTCAGCACCGCCCGGTTGTCCGCCGGACAGTGGGTCGCGTGCGTCGCGACCGCGCTGGCCATCATCGCCAGCCTCGGCGGTTACGGCTGGTACCAGGGTCTGATCGGCAACATCACGACCGCCCAGGTGGACACCGACGAGTGGGACCGGCCCACGAGCGTCGAGGGCGTCATGAACATCCTCATCATCGGCTCGGACGTGCGCTCGGGGGAGAACGCCGAGTACGGCGAGGTCGAGGGCGAGCGTCCGGACACGATGCTCATCGCGAGCATCAACGTGGACAACGGCGCGGCGACCCTGGTGAACCTGCCCCGCGACCTCATGGTCGACCTGCCCGGCTGCGAGGCGACGGAGGGCTACGAGGGCATGCAGGCCCAGCAGGGCATGATCAACTCCGCCATGACCTTCGGCGGGGTGGGCTGCCAGTGGCAGGCGGTCGAGCAGGTCACGGGTGTGCACCTGGACCACTTCCTGATGATGGACTTCGTCGGTTTCAAGGACATGGTGGACGCCATCGGCGGCGTCGAGATGTGCATCCCCGAACCGGTGGACGACCCCAAGGCGCACCTGGTGCTCGACGCCGGGCTCCAGACCCTGGACGGTGAGGACTCGCTCGGCTTCGTCCGCTCGCGCTACTCCCAGGGCGACGGCAGCGACCTGTCCCGGATCGACCGCCAGCAGGAGTTCATGGGCGCCATGCTCCGCGAGGTGCTCAGCAGCGACGTGATGACCAGCCCCGTCACCATCACCCGCTTCCTGGGCGCCGTCACCGACTCGATCACCACCGACGAGGAGCTGACGGTGGACACCATGGCCGACATCGCCATCTCGATGCGCGAGGTCGACCTGGACCGGGTCCAGTTCGTCACGGTTCCCAACGGCGCCCACCCGGCCGACGAGAACCGCATCATCATGAGTGACGCGGCCCCGGCCCTGTTCGAGGCGATCAACAACGGCGAGGACCTCGGCGGCGACGGCGACGGCGACGCGAAGGACGACAACCAGGCCGAGGACGTCACGGTCGAGCCCGGCGACGTCTCGGTCGAGATCGCCAACAACACCGGAATCGACGGCCTCGCCCTGGAGATCCAGGCCGTCCTGGTCCAGGAGGGCTTCGTGGTCACGGGGGTCGGCAACCCCGAGGCCCGTGTTCCCGAACTCACCACCGTCTACCACGGTCCGGGGGACGAGGCCGCGGCCAAGCTGCTCGCGGACAGCCTCACCAACGCCCAGACCGAGGAGGCCGAGGGCCTGGAACAGACCCTCGAACTCGTCGCCGGATCGGACTGGGAGGGCTTCGGCGGCTCTTCCTCCGGGAGTGACCTGTCCATCACCGACGACCTCGGCGGCGTCACCGCCGAGAAGCAGGAAAGCGCCTGCTAGACCGTGTTTTGTGGATCATTCCGCGCTCGCGTTGCCAGGCTGCCTCTCGCCGCGCCGATGAAGCTCGGACAGCCAAACCCGGGCGGGCCCCCGCTGTGCGAAGCTGCGGAGCTCGCGTAGCAGGGCACAGTAGGGGCAGCTTCACTCATCGTCTTGCGAGAGATGGCCTGACGGCCGCTCGCATCGATGGCGGCTCCGCCGCCACCGGCGAAAGCATCCACAAAAACACGCCCTTGACCACGATCTCGCGGGGGCGCCCTGGCCGGGGCGCCCCCGTTCTCGTGAGCGGGGTCTGACACAACGAGACCGTTCCGGTACCATCCGGGGGGTTACGTCCGAGTAGTCAGGGGGAGCCCCCCGTGACTGGTTTCCCTTCGGGCGCTTTCTCCTCTCATGTCCCAGATCGGATCGCAGGTGCCCTCTTGGCTCCAGGAAACGTGTCGAAGGCCGCCGCCGGGATGACCCTCGGCAAGTGGGCGGCGTGCGGGATGACCGGGGTGGTCATCGCCGGGAGTCTGGCTGGCTACGGCGTCTACCAGGACGTCTTCGCCCTCGACACCGCCGAGATCGACACCGACGGCTGGGGTGACCGGCCCGCCCAGGTGGACGGGGTGCACAACATCCTGCTCCTGGGCACCGACGAGCGGGCGGGGGACGACGCTGGCTACAACGAGCTGAACGGCATCCGCCCCGACGTCCTGGTGGTCGTCAGCATCGACGTCGACGCGGGCGGGGTGACCATGGTGAACCTCCCCCGCGACACGATGGTCGAGATCCCGCCCTGCGCCGGAGGCGACGAGGGCGAGGGCTGGAACGGCGGCGTCGACCAGCTCAACCACGCGATGACCTACGGCGGCATGGACTGCCAGGGCAACACGGTGGAGACCGTCACCGGCATCCACCTCGACCACATGGTCCTGGTGGACTTCGCCGGGTTCGAGAACATCGTGGACTCGATCGGCGGCATCGAGATGTGCGTCCCCGAGCCCATCGACGACCCCAAGGCGCACCTGGTGCTGGACGCCGGACTCCAGCGGCTCGACGGGGAACAGGCCCTGGGGCTGGCGCGCTCCCGCGACAGCGCGGAGAACGGCAGCGACCTGGGTCGGATCGAGAACCAGCAGCGCATGATCGGCGCGATCCTGCGCGAGGTCACCGAGGGCGAGATCCTGTCGAGCCCCAGCACCCTCTACGGCTTCCTGGACTCCATCACCGACAGCCTGACCACCGACAGCGAGTTCGGCACCGACAAGATGACCGAGCTGGCCGTCGCCATGCGCGAGGTCGACCTGGGCCGCATGAACATGGTCACCGCCCCGGTCACGGACTACCCCGCCGACGCCAACAAGGTCGCGCTGGAGGAGACCGCCGCCCAGGAGCTGTTCACGGCGGTGGCGTCGGGTGAGATGACCGAGGGCTCCGGGGACGACGAGGCGGAGGCGGAGGACTCCGGCGGCGTCGCGCCCTCCGAGGTGTCCCTGCGGGTCCTCAACAACACCGGGATCGACGGTCTGGGCAACCAGGTCCAGGGACTCCTGGAGGCGGAGGGGTTCGTGGTCACCGAGTCCACCAACCCCGAGCTGCGCGCCCCCGACGCGACCACGGTCTACCACGGGCCCGACCGCGCCGAGCACGCCGAGGTCCTGGCCTCCGCCCTGTCCGTCGCGGAGGTGGTCGAGGAGCCCTCGCTCGGGGACGACCTGGAACTGGTCATGGGCGGCGCCGACTGGGACGGCCTGGCCGGCGGGGGGCAGCCCGGAAGTGAGGGCGGCTCCGCCGACGACATCGAGACCACCTCCGCCGCCGAGGACGAGGTCAGCTGCTCCTAGGTTCTCCCACCACACGCGAACGGGGCCGTCACACCAGGTGTGACGGCCCCGTTCGCGTGTACTCGGGCTGGATCAGCCCCCGGCCTTGTTGCCGCGCATGCCCTTGGGCAGCTTCGCGCCCTTCGGCATCGGGCCCTTCGGCATCCGCATCGCGGGCGGCAGCGCCTTGAGCCGGTAGTTCAGTTCGGCGGTGTCACCCTTGTCCAGGTTGCGCGGCAGCTTGACCAGCGCGCGCTGGAGCTTGGAGACCGGCACCTGGTCCTCGCCGTTGCCGACCTTGAAGTCGTAGATGGGCGTGTCGTGGGCGACACGGGCGACGCGCTTCTTCTCGCCGGCGATCAGGCCCTTGAGTCGACCGGGGTCGCCCTCACCGACCAGGACCACACCGGGGCGGCCCACCACGCGGTGGACGACGTCCATCTGCTTGTTCGCGGCCACGCCGGGCTCGACCGCCCAGTTGCCGCGCATGTTCTCCAGGATCGCCATCCCGGCGCCCAGTCGGCCGTCCAGCATCTGGTACTGGACCCGCTGCGCGGCGCGGGTGAACATGATGAAACCGACCAGGAAGGCGACCGGCAGACCGGTCAGCGGCCAGATGATCCAGGATCCGGTCCAGACGCCGACACCGACGAAGGCCGCGAAGATCACGACCGCGACGGCCACCGCGATCGGGATCGTCCGCGGGCTCTGCTTGTGCACGACCTTGGCGACCATGCCGATCTGCTTCAACCGGCCCGGCTGCTTCTCGCCACCCTGACCGGCGGTCGTTTTCTCGGACTTCTTCGCCATCGTGCTTTCAGGCAGCGCACACCGAACTCGTCGGTGGGGAAGGAGATCCCTGGGCTGCCTTGCCTCCTCTTCGCGGTCGACCTATGGTGCGGCGCCTTCCGGCGCCGCCAGCTGGGCGCCTTGGAACACCAGGATATGTGTCCGGCTCCCGAGATGCGGAACGGTGGCCCGCGGGCCACCGTTCCAGCTTGGTCACGACTCGGGTGTATCAGCCGTTATGCGTCGCTCGTGACCTTGGCGGCCTCGGCGTCACGCTTCTCGCGGGCCTGCTTGTACAGGGTCCCGGCGCGGTAGGACGAACGCACGAGCGGACCGGACATGACTCCGGCGTAACCGATCTCCTCGGCCTCCTTGCCCAGCTCCACGAACTCCTGCGGCTTCACCCAGCGGTCGATCGGGTGGTGCAGCTTGGAGGGGCGCAGGTACTGGGTGATGGTCAGCAGGTCGCACCCGGCCTCGTGGAGGTCGCGCATGGCCTCGCTGATCTCCTCGCGGGTCTCGCCCATGCCCAGGATCAGGTTGGACTTGGTGACCAGACCGGCGTCACGCGCCTCGGTGATGACCCTCAGCGAGCGCTCGTAGCGGAAGCCCGGGCGGATGCGCTTGAAGATGCGCGGCACGGTCTCCACGTTGTGGGCCAGGACCTCGGGGCGCGAGCCGAAGACCTCGGCCAGCTGGTCGGGGTCGGCGTTGAAGTCCGGGATGAGCAGCTCGACGCCGGTGTCCGGGTTGAGCTCGTGGATCTTGCGGACCGTCTCGGCGTAGAGCCAGGCGCCGCCGTCCTCCAGGTCGTCGCGGGCCACACCGGTGACGGTCGCGTACCGCAGCTCCATCTTCCTGACGGAGGTGGCGACCTTGGTCGGCTCCATCCGGTCCAGCGCCGACGGCTTGCCGGTGGCGATCTGGCAGAAGTCGCAGCGGCGGGTGCACTGGTCACCGCCGATGAGGAACGTGGCCTCCCGGTCCTCCCAGCACTCGAAGATGTTGGGGCAGCCCGCCTCCTGGCAGACGGTGTGCAGGCCCTCGCCCTTGACCAGGGACTGGAGCTCGGTGTACTCGGGCCCCATGTGCGCCTTGATCTTGATCCACGGCGGCTTTCTCTCGATCGGGGTCTCGCTGTTGCGCGCCTCCACGCGCAGCAGCTTGCGGCCCTCAGGAGCGATGGTCAACGCGAACCCGTTCCCTTCTGTACCCCTTGACGGGGACCCTCGCGCCCCTCATGGGGGCTGTGGTCAGTCATCCGCGGGCGGTGGCGCCGGAGAGCATTCCGGAGCCGTCGGTGTGGCTGTACTCCGCCGCGCCGAGGACGTCGGCCAGGTGCCGTTCGAGGCGCGGTCGCGCGTCTGCGACGGTGACGGTGCGCCCCAGTTCGTTGGTGAGCGAGGTGACCCCCGCGTCGGAGATCCCGCAGGGGACGATCCGGTCGAACCACGACATGTCATTGTCGCAGTTCAACGCCAGACCGTGCATCCCCACCCCGCGGGCGATACGGCAGCCGATCGCGGCGATCTTGCGCTCGGTCAGTCCGCGCTCGGGATCGGCGTCCAGCCAGACCCCGGTGCGGCCCTCGACCCGTCGGCCCGTGAGGCCGTAGTCGGAGAGGGTGCGGATGATCGCCTCCTCCAGCATGCGGACGTAGGCGATCACGTCGATCGGGTCCGGCAGCTTGACGATCGGGTACACCGTCAGCTGGCCGGGACCGTGCCACGTGATCTTGCCGCCCCGGTCGATGTCCACCACGGGAGCCCCGGGATCGATCATGGGACGATCCGACCTCCCGGTGCGCTTGCCCGCCGTGTAGACCGGCTCGTGTTCCAGGAAGAGGACCGTGTCGGCCACCTCATCGGCGACGCGGCTCTGGTGGAGCCGTCTCTGGAGATCCCAGCCCTGGTGGTACGGGACGGGAGTGTCGCCCAGCCATGCGTAAACGAGATCACTCACACCTCCACCTTACGCCCCGGCGGGAGGGGCGGGTCAGGGCAGGATGTCGGATAGCGCACTGCCGTGGCCGGGGTCGTCGGGGGAATAGGAGGACCCGCGAGGGCGTTGCCGTCGAACTTTTCTCGAGTTTTTCGGTGAAAGGACTGCGGGCGACGGCTGGGTCTTCTAGGTTGTGAGTGGGACATGGAACTCCGCGTCAGCGCGGAGCTACCGTGGGCGACGCACTGTCGGGCTGGCAGGCGTTCGCCGACCCGCAGACCTTTGATGATGGGGATCATCAGGGGATGGTGATTGGTGGGGTAGAAAGACGGGGCGGTGCCGTTCAGGCGCCGCCCCGTCCACCGTTCGCCGCCTGTTCTCCCTCAGCCGGGAAAGGGGCGGCGCGCGCGGGCCTCACGCAGCGACAGCGCCCACCACACGAGCTGGTCCAGCATCTCCTCCACCGCGTCCTCGGCTCCCCTCAGCTCCGCGACGGGGCCGCCCTCCGCGCCGAACATCCGCTGGGCGTTGTGCAGGCTCACGGAGGTCCGCACCGACGTGGCGTGCAGCTCGGCGAAGACCGCGCGCAGCTGTTCCACGGCGCGCAGGCCGCCGGACATGCCTCCGTAGGAGACGAACGCGACCGGTTTGGCGAACCACTCCTTGCGCGCCGAGTCGATGGCGCTCTTCAGCGGTCCGGGATAGCCGTGGTTGTACTCCGGGGTCACCACCACGAACCCGTCCGCCGCGTCGATCCGGGGCGAGAAGGCGTCCAGCGCCGTCCCGTGGCCGTCACGCAGATCGAGCTCGGCCACGTCCAGGACGTCGAGGACCACGTCCTGGCGGGAGGCGGCCCGCTCCAGGAACCATCCGGAGACCACGGTGCCGGTGCGGCCGTTGAGGTTTCCGCCCAGGATGACGGCGATCCGCAGGTCCGGCTGGTGCATGGGGGTTCCTCGTCTTCGGGTGGCCGTGGCAGTGCAGGGCGGGGAGGCCAGACAACGATAGGACCTCAAGTCCTGTTGAGGTCAAGTCGGGGTGGCGGGTGGGCGCCGCCGGCGTGAAGAAGGCCCGGGCCGGGCACCCGTGGGGTGCCCGGCCCGGGCCGGAGAGCGGCCTCCCGGAGGGGAGGAGGGGCTCAGGACAGACCGAGGTCGCCCTCGAAGGCGCCCTCTTCCAGGCGCACCTTCACGGTCTGGAGGAAGCGGCCGGCGTCGGCGCTGTCGATCAGACGGTGGTCGTGGGCCATCGACAGGTAGACCATCGAGCGGACCGCGATGACCTCGCCGCCCATGGCCTCGTCCTCGACGACCACGGGACGCTTGACGACCGCGCCGGTCTCCAGGATCGCCACCTGCGGCTGGTTGATGATAGGCGTGCCGAAGAGCGCGCCGGTGTGGCCCGTCTCGGAGATCGAGAACGTGCCGCCGCCCAACTCGTCCGGGCCGAGCTTGCCGGTGTGGGCGCGCTCGGTCAGGTCGGTGAGGCCGCGGGCCAGACCACCGAGGTTCAGCGAACCGGCGTCCTTGACCACGGGGGCGAGCAGACCGCGCTCGGTGTCCACCGAGACGGCCAGGTTCTCGACGTCGTGGTAGGTCACCGTCTGCTCGGCGGCGTTGATCACCGCGTTGACCTTCGGGTGGGCCTTGAGGGCCTCCACGGCGGCCTGGGCGAAGAACGGGAAGAAGCCCAGCTCCACACCCTCACGCTTGGCGAAGTCGTCGGCGGCCTGGTCGCGCAGGCGCGCGATCTTGCTGACGTCGACCTCGATGACCTGGGTCGTCGTGGCGGAGACGCGCAGCGACTCGACCATGCGGTCGGCGATGGACTTGCGCAGACGGCTCAGCTTCTCGGTGCGGCCCCGCACCGAGGTGTCCGAGGTGACCTGGCGCGCGGCGGGCGCCGCGGGAGCGGCGGCGGCCGAACGCTGGGCCTCGGCGGCCTTGAGGACGTCCTGCTTGCGGATGCGACCGCCCACGCCGGTGCCGGTGACCCGGGCGAGGTCGACGCGGTGCTCGCTGGCGAGCTTGCGGACCAGCGGGGTCACGTACCCCTCGGCCACGGCGTCGGTGCCGGAGGCCTGACCCGTGCCACTGAGGGTCTCGATGTCCACCGACGGGCTGTCGGAGTCCTGCTCACGTGCGGCGGGAGCAGGCGCGGACGGGGCGGGGGCGGGCTCGCTCTTGGGCGCGGGGGCGGGCTGGGCCGGTGCCGCCGGGGCGGGGGCGGAACCGGAGGCGCCGCCGATGATCGCGATCTCCGTGCCGATCTCCACGGTCTCGTCCTCGTTGACGAGGATCTTGGTGAGCACTCCGGCCACCGGGGACGGGATCTCGGTGTCCACCTTGTCGGTGGAGACCTCGAGGAGCGGCTCGTCCTCCTCGACGGTGTCACCGACGTTCTTCAGCCACTGGGTGATGGTGCCCTCGGTGACGCTCTCACCCAGGGCGGGGATGGTCACGGGGGTGCCGGGGCCGTCGGACCCGGCGGCCGGGGCGGCGGGCTCGGGCTCGGCCGCGGGTGCCGGGGCGGGCTCCTCAGCGGCGGGCTCCGGCTCGGGCTCGGGCTCGGCGGCCTCGGGCTGTACGGCCTCGGGCGCGGGTGCCGCGTCGTCGGCGCCGTCACCGTCGCCGCCGATGATCGCGATCTCCGCGCCGATCTCCACGGTCTCGTCCTCGTCGACGAGGATCTTGGTGAGCACTCCGGCCACCGGGGACGGGATCTCGGTGTCCACCTTGTCGGTGGAGACCTCGAGGAGCGGCTCGTCTACCTCGACGGTGTCGCCCACGTTCTTCAGCCACTGGGTGACGGTGCCCTCGGTGACGCTCTCACCCAGGGCGGGCATGGAAACGGAAGTCGGCATGGATTCCTCGTTGGATCTGGACGCGGTACCTGCCCAGGCCTTGATGGGCAGCGCGGATGTGTGCGGGGGCGGGCCGGTCAGGGCCCGCCCCCGGGGGTGAAGCGGTCAGTCGTGGACGTGCAGCGGCTTGCCCGCCAGCGCGAGGTGAGCCTCGCCCAGCGCCTCCGACTGGCTCGGGTGCGGGTGGATCAGCTGGGCCACCTCGGAGGGCAGGGCCTCCCAGTTGTAGATCAGCTGGCCCTCGGCGATGAGCTCGCCGACGCGGCTGCCGACCATGTGGACGCCCAGCACGGGGCCGTCCTTCTCGGCGATGACCTTGACCGCGCCCTGGGTCTGGAGGATCTGGCTCTTGCCGTTGCCCGCCAGGTTGTAGTTCATCTCGACGACCTCGTGACCGCGCTCCTTGGCCACCTTGGTGGTGAGACCGACGGAGGCGACCTCAGGCTCACAGTACGTGACCCGGGGAACACCGTCGTAGTCGATCGCGGGCGGGTTCTGCCCGGCGATGTGCTCGGCCACGAAGATGCCCTCGGCGAAGCCGACGTGCGCGAGCTGGAGGGTCGGGATGAGGTCACCGACCGCGTAGACGTTGCCCACGCCGGTGTGCAGGTTCTCGTCGACCTTGACGAAGCCGCGGTCCAGGGTGACGCCCTGCTCCTCGTAGCCCAGGCCCTCGGAGACGGGGCCGCGACCGATGGCGACCAGCAGGACCTCGGCCTCCAGGGTCTTGCCGCCCTGGAGGGTGACGACCACGCCGGAGTCGGTGGTCTTGACCGACTCGAACGGGGTGCCCAGCTCGGCCTTGATCTTCCGCTTGCGGAAGGCGCGCTCCAGCAGCTTGGAGCTGGACTCCTCCTCGACGGGGACCAGGTGCTTGAGGGCCTCGACGATGGTGACGTCGGCGCCGTAGGAACGCCACACGCTGGCGAACTCCACGCCGATCACGCCGCCGCCCAGGACGATGACGGACTCGGGGACGCGGTTCAGGCCCAGGGCCTGGTCGCTGGTCATGACCTTGTCGCCGTCGATCTCCAGGCCCAGGGTCTTGGGCTTGGAGCCGGTCGCCAGGAGGATGTTGCGCCCCTTGTAGACCTTGCCGTCGACCGTGACCTCGTCCTTGGCGGTGAGCTTGCCCTCACCCTCGACGACGGTGATCTTGCGGGACTTGATCAGCCCGCTCAGGCCCTTGTGCAGGCCGTTGATCACCTTGTCCTTGTACTGGTGCACCGCGTCGATGTCGATGCCCTCGAACGTGGCCCGGACACCGAAGTTCTCGCTCTCCTTGGCGGTGTCGGCCACCTCGGCCGAGTGCAGGAGGGCCTTGGTGGGGATGCAGCCGCGGTGCAGGCAGGTGCCGCCGAGCTTGTCCTTCTCGATCAGGACGACGCTCATGTCCAGCTCGGCTGCGCGCAGGGCCGCCGCGTAGCCGCCGCTGCCGCCGCCAAGGACGACGAGGTCGAAGGTGCCGCCGCTCTCACTCACGGGAACGAACTCCTAGTTGTGGTGGCTGGTGATGGGTGGTGGAAGACCGTGGCCCGCCGTCGCCGGTGGCGGTGTGTCATCGGGGACCCCGGCTGCCGGGGACGGGGCGGCGCTGCCGGCTCGGGAGCGCCGCCCCGCCCTTCCGGACTACTGCTTGCGGGCGTAGTCCTCGGCGATCCGGACGAGGGTGCGGGTACCCGCACCCGTGCCGCCCTTGGGGGTGTATCCGTGCGGGCCGCCCTGGTTGAAGGAGGGCCCGGCGATGTCGAGGTGGGCCCACTTGGTGCCCTCCTCGATGAACTCCTGGAGGAAGACGCCCGCCGAGAGCATGCCGCCCCAGCGCTCGCCCGCCACGTTGGCGATGTCCGCGACCGAGGAGTCGAGACCGGCGCGCAGCTCGCCCGGGAGCGGCATCGGCCAGGAGGCCTCGCCCTCGGCGGTGGCGGCGGCGACGACCTCGTCGCGCACGGTGTCGTCGTTGGACATGACCGCGAACACGCGGGTGCCGAGCGCGACCAGCTGGGCGCCGGTCAGCGTGGCGATGTCCACGATCAGGTCGGGCTGGTCCTCGTGGGCGCGGACCAGGCCGTCGGCCATGACCAGGCGGCCCTCGGCGTCGGTGTTGAGGACCTCGACGGTCTTGCCGCCGTAGATGCTCAGGACGTCGGAGGGGCGCTGGGCCGTGCCGCTGGGCATGTTCTCGGCCACCGTCAGGTAGCCGACCGCGTTGACCTTGAGGCCCAGGGTGGAGATGGCGCGCATGGCGGCGAGCACGGAGGCGGCGCCGCTCATGTCGGACTTCATCGAGTCCATCCCGCCCGCGGGCTTGAGGGAGAGGCCGCCGGAGTCGAACGTGATGCCCTTGCCGACGAAGGCGACCGTCCTGGTGGCCTCGGGGTGGGTGTACGCGAGCCGCACCAGGCGGGGCGGGTTGGCCGAACCCTGACCGACGCCGGTCAGGCCGCCGTAGCCGCCCTCGGACAGGGCACGCTCGTCCAGGACCTCGATCTCCAGCTCGGCCTGCTGGGCGATCTCCTGGGCCGCCGAGGCCAGGTCCTCGGGGACCAGGTCGGCGGGGGCGGTGTTGACGAGGTCACGGGTGAAGGACACGGCCTCGGCCAGAACGGCGGCGCGCTCCACAGCGTCGGCGGCGCCGTCGGCCCCGCTGACCACGGTGAGCGTGGCGGAGGGGCGGGCGGCCTTCTTCTCGGCCTTCTCCCCGGTGCGGTAGCGGTCGAAGCTGTAGGTGCCGAGCTCGGCGCCGAGCGCGACGGCGCCCGCCTGGTCGGCGGTGGTCGCGGGCAGGGCCAGGGCGACGCGGCCCGCGCCCTCGGGGCGGGAGCTCAGCGCGCGCAGTGCGGCGCCGGCCGCACGGGACAGGACGTCGGGGTCGACGGCACCGTCGGTGGGCGCCGGGCCGAGACCGACGGCGACGACGATCGGGGCCGTGACGGCTCCGAGGGAGGCGATGGTGTGCACCTCCTCGGGGGCGCCGCTCGCTCCCAGGAGCGACAGGGTCGAGCCGAGGCCGCCGGTGAAGGCGGCGTCGACGCTATGAGCGCCCGATGCGGGCTCCGGGGCGTCGCCTCCGGAGTGGTAACCGACGACAACCGCGTCGGCGTCGAGCGAACTGGGGGACTCCGTGTTTACTGACAACGTCGTGCTCACGTCCTCGATGCTAGTCCTCCCGCGCCCCCGGCGGTGACGCCGCGCGCCGCGCCCCCGGGGGCCCTGACGCGGCGCTCCCCGCCGTCGCGCGGCGAACGGGTGACCCCGGGTGGGTCCGCCTCCGGCCGCGCCTCGTGGGGCCTCTGGTCCCTCGTGGGAGGTGTCGCACGCGGTCGGCGGCGCCCGGACACCCTCTCCCCGGGTCCGTCCGCGTGAAACTGAGTGTGAAAAAATGTGATGATGGCGACATCCGGCCGCCGCGGAAAACTATCAGACCGCGTGAATCGGCAGGTGAAGCAGGCCCCGGTCGTTCACAGCGGGGTCGACCCCGCCCCCTCCGCGCCCTCCCGGACACCCTGGACGCCACCCCCGACCCGCCACATCCTAGGATCACTCGGGCGAGCCCTCCCTCGCCTCTGACCTGCACGGGAGAACAGATGCCGGATCCCGCGACCCCCGCCTCCCCGACCCTCCGGGCCTTCCGCTCGGCCACCCTCGCGCTGGCCCTGCTCGCCCTGTGCGTCGCGGTCCCCGGCCCGGCCCGGGCGGAGTCACCGCTCGCGGAGGCGGCCCGGGACCTCTCCTCCGGGGAACACGTCCACGTCGCGGAGGGCGGCCCCGAGGTGTCCGAGCAGACCCTCGCCCTGGCCCGCGCCCGGCTCTCCGAGGCGCGGACGCCGATCCGCGGCGCCCTCCTCGAAGGCGTGGACCCCGCACGGGCCGTCCACACCCTCGCCGAGGAGGTCGGCGAACCGGGACTGTACGTGGTGGCCACGGAGGAACGCGCCGCCACCGGGGGAGTCACGACCAGCCTGTCCTGGACCGCCGTGGGGATCGACACCGGCGGCGCCGACCTGGAGGACCACTTCGTGTTCTCCCGAGGCGGCCCGGTGGAGCAGATGGTCAGCGCCGTGGACCTACTCGACGGTGACCTGCTTCCGGAAGTCGCGTCGGCGGCCCGGGAGGAGACGGTCCACGTCCACCCCGCCGTCGAGGCGGCCCTGCCCGACCTCGACACCGAGGCCCTCCGGGAACGGTTCGACGGTCTGGACGACACCCGGGTCGCGGTCGTGCCCCCACCGGGACGGGACACCCCCGGGTACGAGGAGGCGTACGCCGACGCCCTGCTCGCACCACTCGGTGACGATGGCACCGCCCTGCTCGCCGTCTGGACCCACGACGACTTCGACCTCACGCCCGCCTCCGCCCCGGAGGGTCCCGCGCCCGAGGACCTCGCGTGGCTGCTGCCACTCGGCCCCGGCCCGGACGGCCTGGCGCCCGCGCTCCACCTCTTCGCCGGAGCGGTGGACGGGAACGTGGTGGCCGACACCCGGGCCGCCCTGACCGAGGACCACCTCTTCGTGCACCCCCGGGCGGGCGCCGACATCACCGAGTCCGAGCGCGTCGAACTCGACGCCGCCCTGGCCGCGAGGGACGAACCGGTCCGCGTCGCGGTCCTGCCCTCCGGGGCACGGTTGGAGGCCGATCCGGACGGCGGCGCCGAGCCGCTGGCCGACGCGGTGGCCAGCATCTCGGACGACCCGGTCGTCGTCTACACGCTGGACGGCTCCGGCGGGGTGGAGCACTACCCGGTGCGCGGAGACGTCTCCGGAGGCGGGTACGACCTCGACACCGCCGTCTTCTTCGGACTCGACCACGCCAGCGCCCGGAACTCGGTGGACGGTCTCCTGTCGGAGCTCGGTGACGCATCGGTGCTCTCCGCGGACGAACCCGCCAGCGGAGAGGGAACCCCGACGCTGCCCTGGCCCGCCGTGGTCGGCCTGCTGCTCTCGGTCGTCCTGACCACGGTCGGGCTGGTCGGCGTGCTCGGACGGCGTCGGACGCAGGCCGTACGGGAGCGGGAACAGGAGCGTCTGGCGGCCGAGCGTGAGGACGCCGAGACCATGGAGGAACTGCGCGCCGAGGAGGCGGCCCGGGTCGCCGCCATCCAGGGCGAGAACGACCTGGGCATCACCGACCTGGGTGAGGCGCTCGCCCGGGCCGAGGCGCCCGCCACCGACTCCGTGGAGGAGTTCGAGACCCACCTGAGGGAGTACGAACAGCTCAAGGGGGACAACGAACGCGCGAACGACATCGACCGCGTCCTCGCCGTCCGCCGCCGCACGGAACAGGCGCGCGAACGCCTGGAGCGGTGGAACCGCCGCCAGCGCGACCGCTGACCGGGGCACTCAGCCCCGTGTGGCCGCCGCCGTCACCAGCAGGACCACCGTCACGGCCGTCTCCACCAGGGCGCCCAGGACGTCGCCGGTCACGCCGCCCAGCCTGCGCACCGCCCGGTACAGCAGGACCCCGGCCGCGGCCAGCCCGGCCACCGCGCCCACCGCGCAGGCCACGGCGAACCCGGGGGAGTACGCCAGACCGAGCAGGGCGGCGGCCAGCACCCCCGCCGCGCACACGGCCGCCGCCAGGGGCCGCACCGTCCCCGCCACGAACGAGCCGAGCCCGTCGGGGCGGGCCGAGGGCGCGCCCGCGCACGCCAGGGTCACCGCGAGCCGCCCGGTCGCGCCCGCGACCACGGCACCGGCGACGGCGGCCCAGGGGGAGGCCTCGACCAGCCCGGCCAACGCCAGGACCTGGGCCCCGACCGTCACCACCAGGGTGAGCACACCGAACGGTCCGATGTCGGAGCGACGCATCACCTCCAGCGCGCCCTCCGCCGGGCGACCGCTGCCGAGGCCGTCGGCGAGGTCGGCCAGCCCGTCCAGGTGCAGTCCCCTGGTGAGCAACGCCCCCAGTCCCACCGCGAGCAGCGCCGCCAGCGGGTCGGACCACCACCACGCCCCGACGACCGCGACGATCCCGGTCACCGCGCCGAGCAGCCCGCCCACGACCGGGGCCCAGCACATCGCCCACCCCGCCACGGCGCGGTCCACCCGCTCCACCCGCACCGGCCAGACCGTGAAGGTGCCCACGGCCATGCGGGCCCCGGCCAGGGCGTCGGCGCCGCTCACCCGAGCTCCACCACGCGCCCGGCCGTCGCCAGCACCACGACCTCGGACTCGGCGCCCACCCACTGGTTCAGCAGTCCCAGCCGGTCACGGAAGATCCGGCCCGAGCGGGTGGGCGGAACCACACCCGACCCCACCTCGTTGGTGACCGCCACCACGTAGGCCTGGGTCGACCGCCAGGCCTCCAACAGCTCGTGGACGGCGGTCTCCAACCGCTCCTCGGCGTCCTCGGGCGGTTCGTCCTCCCAGAGCCCGCACTCGCCCATCACCCCCGTGAGCCAGGTGCCCAGACAGTCGACCAGGACCGCGCCGCGCGCCTGTCTCAGCAGGACCGCGAGGCCGCTGGTCTCCTCGGTCCGCCACCACCAGGGGCGCCGCCGGGCGTGGTGCTCGACTCGCTCCGCCCACTCCGGGTCGGTGCCGTCGGGGACCGGGCCGGTGGCCGCGTAGACCACCCGTGGCTCGGTCAGCAGACGCAGTTCGGCCTCGGTGGACTTGCCGGAGCGCGCCCCGCCCGTGATCAGGGTCCGGTACGGCCCGTGCGGGCGGGACTCCGGCCACACCGTGGGCGGGCACGACATGACGGTGCCGTCACCCGGGACCAGGGCGCCCCACAGCCGGGCCCGCCGGGCGAACTCCTCGGGAGACCGGATCCGGTGGTCGCCGCCGACCGCCACGACGGCGGTGGTCACCCCGATCACCCCGGACCGGCGCAGCTCTCCGACCACCTCCGGGCGCTGCGCGGCGTCCACGATCACCATGTCCACCTGCTGGGCGGGCGCGGACGAGTACGCGGACGCCCCCGAGGGCCGACCGTCGGCGGGCGGTCCCCCGGGCAGTGGCCCCGGACCGGAGCGCGCGAACAGCAGACGTCCCCCGTCCGCGCTCTCGACCAGGGCGCCGTCCGGCGTGGACGTCACCGTGTAGCCGGGCGGGACCGGTCCGACGGCACCGGCCTCACGCAGGCGGAAGCGGTCGTCGACGGTCACCCGCAGCGGCAGGCGGCGATCCGCATGGGCCTTGTTACAGGACGAGCAGGTGCACTGTGGGGCTGGCCAGCCCGTGTGTCCCGCTGTCCCGAGAAATCGGATACGCACCCGGAAGAGTAAACAGCATCGTGCGCCAAGCCTTGGTTAAGCTCGGCACAGGATCGCGGTGCATCCACCGTGGAACCGGCGACGAAGGGCG
This sequence comes from Nocardiopsis sp. NPDC058789, assembly GCF_042745575.1. Lineage (NCBI taxonomy): Bacteria > Bacillati > Actinomycetota > Actinomycetes > Streptosporangiales > Nocardiopsidaceae > Nocardiopsis > Nocardiopsis sp. NPDC058789. The sequence goes on along the minus strand of NZ_JBHYOW010000013.1, from coordinate 72,926 downwards.
GTCGAGGATGGCGTGGACGTGGCGGTACATCGGCACCGACGGTGACCGGACGGGGGCGGAGGAACTGCCGGCCGAGTCGTTCACGTCGCGCGGTGACGCCGAGAGCTGGCTGGGCGAGAACTGGGCCGAGCTGGCTGAGGGCGGTGTGGCCAGCGTCGCGCTCCTGGAGGACGACCGGGAGCTCTACACGATGCCCCTCGGAACCGAGTGAACGCACGGGGCCCGGCGGTCCGTACGACCGCCGGGCCCCGCGCTCCGGAACGCGTCCGGGGAGACTTCCTAGCCGCGGATGTTCTCCGGGCTCTTGGTGAGTTCCGGGTCGCGCTCCACGCTGTCGGCCAGGATCTCGTCGATCCGGGTCATCAGCTCGGCGTCGAGCGTGACCCCGGCGGCCTTCACGTTGCTCTCGACCTGGTCGGGGCGGGAGGCCCCGATGATCGCGGCGGAAACGTTCGGGTTCTGGAGGACCCAGGCCACGGACAACTGCGACAGGGTGAGTCCGGCCTCGGCCGCCAGCGGCTCCAGCCGCTGCACCCGCTCCAGCAGGGTCTGGTCCGCGACCTTGTCCGCCAGGAAGCGCTCGCTCTTGGGGTCGCTCGCCCGCGAACCGGCCGGGAGGTCCTGGCCCGGCTTGTACTTGCCCGTGAGGACGCCGCCCGCGATGGGGGACCAGACCAGCTGGCCGATGCCCTCGCGCTCGGAGAGCGGGACGACCTCGGACTCGATGACCCGCCAGATCATGTTGTACTGCGGCTGGCTGGAGACGATCCGGTCGAAGCCCATCTCGTCGGCGATCCTCAGCGCCCGCGCGATCTCGTCGGCGCGCCACTCGGAGACACCGATGTACAGGGCCTTGCCCTGGCGGACCAGGTCCTCGAAGGCCCGCATGGTCTCCTCCAGCGGGGTGGAGTAGTCGAACCGGTGCGCCTGGTACAGGTCCAGGTAGTCGGTGCCCAGACGGCGCAGGGAGTCCTCGCAGCCGCGGATGACGTGCTTGCGGTTGAGGCCCCGGTCGTTGCGGCCCTCGCCCACCGGCCAGAAGACCTTCGAGAAGATCTCCAGACCGTCGCGGCGCTGCCCCTTGAGCGCGCGGCCCAGCACCTCCTCCGCCCTGCCCTGGGCGTAGGCGTCCGCGGTGTCGAAGGTGGTGATGCCCGCGTCGAGCGCCGCACGGACGCAGGAGGCCGCGGTGTCCTCCTCGACCTGGGAGCCGTGGGTGATCCAGTTCCCGTACGCGATCTCGCTGATGATCAGACCGCTGTTGCCAAGATGCCGAAATTCCATGCCGAGCACTCTAGTTGGCGCGCCCCCGGCGGACTCCGCGGGGACCGTGGAGAGGTGAAGGGCCGGTGCGGTCACCGGCCCCGCTCACGTCGTCGGGGATGGGGAGGTGGGACGGCGGTGGATCAGCGGGCGCTGCTCGGGGTGGGGTCGTCTCCGACCTTCACCCGGGGCTTGGGCAGACGCAGGCGCCGGAACTGGAGCTGGCGCATGGCGGCGTACATGCCGATGCCCTTGATCGCCGGGTCGTCCGGGAAGTACTCGGTGGCGCGGCGCTTGACCGTGCGGCCGATCATGACGCCCTCGGCGATGATCGTCACCATCATCAGCGGCCACAGGACGTAGGCGACGCCCACCTGGAAGACCGGGCTGTTGACGAACAACAGGGCGATGATGAGGATCGAGAACGGTAGGAAGAACTCGCTCGCGCTGCGGCGCGAGTCGATGAAGTCCCGGGCGTAGGCGCGGGCCTTGCCGAGGTCCTGCTGCCGGAAGTACCTCTCGTCTCCCTTGGGCGCGCCGGAACGCCGGGCGGTCGTGCCGCGTTGACGTTCGAGACGGTCCCGGTAGGCGCGGTAGGCCTCCTTACGGGTCTCAGGGGCCTTCACCGGTCGGCGCGGGATGCCTTCGGATTCCCTGCGCTTAGGGGTGGGCACACCCTTCTTGGGGGTATATCCCTTAGGTTGGGTGGCCTCAGTGGCCTCAGGGCTGGCGGATTCGGCCGTGGTCGAATCCGGGGCTGCGGAAGCGGAGCGACGTCGGAACACACCCTCAGGGTAGCCGGTCATAGCTTTATGGCGACCGCGGGCCAGACCGCGTAGGGTTGGGCAAAGCGCCCGCTGGGAACAGCCGATGTACGCACCGAGAAGGGGACGGCCACGCCAATGAGCGTGTTTCAGCGACTTTCGATGATCTTCAAGTCCAAGGCCAACAAGGCCCTGGACTCGGTCGAGGACCCCAGGGAAACCCTCGACTACTCGTACCAGAAACAGCTCGAACTGCTCCAGAAGGTCCGTCGTGGCGTCGCCGACGTCGCGACCTCCCGCAAGCGGGTCGAGCTCCAGATCCAGCAGCTGGAGCAGCAGTCCGGCAAGCTGGAGAACCAGAGCCGCGCCGCCCTCACCCAGGGCCGTGAGGACCTCGCCCGCGAGGCGCTCACCCGCCGCTCCGGCCTCACCAGCCAGATGGAGGGGCTGCGCGAGCAGCACGCCAACCTCCAGAACGAGGAGCAGAAGCTCACGATGGCCGCCCAGCGCCTGCAGGCGAAGGTGGACGCCTTCCGCACGCGCAAGGAGACCATCAAGGCGACCTACACCGCCGCCCAGGCGCAGACGCAGATCAGCGAGGCCTTCTCCGGCATCTCCGAGGAGATGGGCGACGTCGGCATGGCCGTGCAGCGGGCGGAGGACAAGACCGCCGAGATGCAGGCCCGCGCGGGCGCGGTGGACGAGCTCCTCGCCTCCGGCGCGCTGGACGACGTCACGGGCACCGGCCCCAAGGACGACATCCAGTACGAGCTCGACCAGATGGCGAGCACGACCGGTGTCGAGGCCGAGCTGGAGCGCATGAAGCTCGAACTCGGCGGCGGCAGCGGTGGTGGCGCCACCCCGCAGATCGAGGGTGGCAACGGTGCCGGGAACCGGGAGGGCTCGTGATCGTCCGCATCATGGGTGAGGGTCAGGTCGACCTCACCGACGCAGACCTGGACGTGCTCAACGACTTCGACGCCGCCCTGGAGGCCGCGATCGAGTCGGGCGACGAGTCCACGTTCCGCAAGGCCCTCCACGACCTCCTGGAGAAGGTCCGGCAGGACAGCAAGCCCCTGCCGCCCGACTCCCTGGAGCCCTCGCAGTTCATCCTCCCGCCCGCCGACGCCAGCATGGACGAGGTTCGGGAGATGCTCCAGGACGACGGGCTCATCCCGGGCTAGGGACCCCCGTACTCGGTGCTCGCGTACGCTCTTCCACCCCGGCCGCCGTGATCCGTCACGGCGGCCGGGGTGTGTCCGGGGTCATGCGCGCGGGGGACACGCGGTGTCCCGCTTTAACCCGATTCTCACCTGCCGGAACTACACTCCGACACATCCGTAGGGGGAGGGAGTCGGCGTGGCTGGTTCGAAGTTCCGTCCGGACCGGGGGCTGACGGCCCGGATGGTGATGACCATGGTCCTGCTGTTCCTGGTCTACGTCGCCTTCGTCGTGGGACTGGTCCTGGCCGGGCTCAACGTGGTCCTGGTCCTGGTCCTCGTCGTGGCGTTCGCCCTGTTCTCCTACTTCTCCTCCGACAAGATCGCCATGTTCGCGATGGGCGCCAAGGAGGTCACCCCGGAGCAGGCGCCCGACCTGCACGCCATGGTCGACCGCCTGTGCGCCATGGCGGACATGTCCAAGCCGCGTGTGGGCATCGCCGACACCGACGTGCCCAACGCCTTCGCGACCGGGCACAACGAGAAGTCCGCGGTCATCTGCGTCACCACCGGGCTCACGCGTCGCCTGGACGGCCCCGAGCTGGAGGCGGTCGTCGCCCACGAGCTCTCGCACATCGCCCACCGCGACGTGATGGTGATGACCATCGCCGGGTTCCTCGGCATCGTCGCCGGGTTCCTCACCCAGGCCGGACTGCGCTTCGCGATGTTCGCCGGAGCGGGCGGTCGCGGCAACAACAACGGCCCCGCCCCGGCCGTCGTCGCGCTCCTGGTCGTCGTGGTCAGCGCGGTCGCCTGGATCCTGAGCTTCCTGCTCACCCGCGCCCTGTCCCGCTACCGCGAGCTCGCCGCGGACCGCGCCGCCGCGTACCTGACCGGGCGCCCGTCCATGCTGGGCAGCGCTCTGTCCAAGATCACCGGCGACATGGCCCGCATCCCCACCCGGGACCTGCGCCAGGCGGAGCCGTTCAACGCGTTCTTCTTCGCCCCGGCCTTCGCGAAGAAGGGGTTCAGCATGAACCAGCTCATCGCCACCCACCCGCCGGTCGAGCAGCGCCTGGCCCAGCTCTCCGACATCTCCCGCCAGCTCGGTCGCGGAGCCTGACCCCAGACACCCACGAGGGGACCCACCACATGAGTTTCTGGCGCACCCTGCTCGGCCGCTCCGAGCCGGTCAAGCCCGACCTCGACGCGCTCTTCGGCCTGCCCTCGGCCGCGCTCACCCTGCGGGCGGGCGTGGGCCTGACGCCCACCGGATCGGGGTCGGTGGCCTTCCGCGCCGCCGAGGGCGCCGCCTTCGCGGACGTCGAACGCGACGTGACCGCCCTGCTCAACGCGGGGGAGGGGCCGTCGGTCGAACAGACCACGGACGACTACGGCTACACCTGGCTCGTGCTGCGCCCGGGTGCCGCCGAGGCCGCGGCCGACGGCGGCGGACCCTCGGGCGGCGAGCTCGTGGACACCGACATCACCGGCCTGGTCACCGACCTGCACGCGGTCAACTCGACCCTGGAGGTCAACGGCTACGGGCCCTCGCTGCTGTGCTCCCTGGTGGGCTTCACCGACTCCCGGGGCCGCTCCGTGGGCCTGGTCTACCTGTACAAGCGCGGCACCTTCTACCCGTTCGCGCCCCAGGGTGCCCAGCGGCGCGACAACGCGCTGGAACTCCAGGTGGAGGCCGCGGTGGGGGACGACCTGCCGATGGAGAAGGACCGTTCCCGCTGGTTCCCGGTCTACGGCGCTCCGGGACTCTGAGGTGGGTGCGTCCGGAGATGGCATCCGGGGCCAGGACAAATTACCCTTGGAGGTACGAGCACACCCGTGCGTCACCGAGGTCACACCCGTACCGGGCGACCGAGGTGACAGGGCGAACACAGCGGCCACACGACGGAATGCCACGCCGGCCTCCGACGTTGGGACCCGTTGAAGAGGACTGGACCCGCCGACGCGGGCCGATCCGGTAAGCGACCGGGGTCGCCAGACGGCCGCAACCCCTTTCCAGAGGAGCTTTACAACATGACGGTTCAGAGCGAGGCCACCGCGCAGGGAGTCATCCTCACCGATGGTGCGGCCGACAAGGTTCGGACGCTCCTTGACCAGGAGGGCCGGGACGACCTGCGCCTGCGCGTGGGCGTCCAGCCCGGTGGTTGCTCGGGGCTGCGTTACCAGCTCTACTTCGACGAGCGCGACCTCGACGGCGACGTCATCGCCGACTTCGACGGTGTCGAGGTCGTCACCGACCGCCGCAGCGCCGCCTACCTCATCGGCGCGACCATCGACTTCGTGGACACCATCGAGAAGCAGGGGTTCACCATCGACAACCCCAACGCGACCGGCTCCTGCGCCTGCGGTGACTCCTTCAACTAGGTGTCCAGGGCTCCCCAGCGGAGCGTTCAGGTTCTCGGAACCACAGGGGGAGGGCGGACGCGGACGAGCGTTCGCCCTCCCCCTCTGGGTACCCTTGGCTGGTCCGAACGGGCACGTCCCCGGCATGCCCTGAACAGCTCGCCGGATCGTCCACGAGCGATCCACCTCGCCAGCAAGGAGCCCACGTCCCGTGCGTATCGCGGTTGCCGGATCCATCGCCACCGACCACCTGATGACCTTCCAGGGTCGGTTCGCAGAGCAGATCATCCCTGAGCAGATCCAGCAGTTGTCCCTCTCCTTCCTCATCGACGAGCTGGACGTTCGCCGCGGCGGCGTCGCGGCCAACATCTGTTTCGGCATGGGCGGGTTCGGTCTGAGCCCGGTCCTGGTCGGTGCCGCCGGCGCCGACTTCGAGGAGTACCGCTCGTGGCTCGACCGCCACGGTGTCGACACCTCGGCGGTGCACATCTCCGAGCTGCGGCACACCGCCCGGTTCGTCTGCACCACGGACCTGGACCAGAACCAGATCGCCTCCTTCTACACGGGCGCGATGGCCGAGGCCCGCAACATCGAGCTCCAGCCGATCTCCGACCGCGTCGGCGGCCTCGACCTGGTTCTGATCGGCGCCGACGACCCGGCCGCGATGGTCCGCCACAGCGAGGAGTGCCGGACCCGCTCCATCCCCTTCGCGGCCGACCCCTCCCAGCAGCTGGCCCGCATGGAGGGCCCGGAGGTGCGCACGCTCATCGAGGGCGCCACCTTCCTGTTCACCAACGAGTACGAGAAGGCCCTGGCCGAGCAGAAGACCGGCTGGTCCGACGCCGAGATCCTGTCCCTGGTGGGCACGCGCGTGACCACCCTCGGGGCCAAGGGCGCCCGCATCGACCGTGAGGGCGAGCCGAGCGTCCACGTGCCCTCGGCGACCGTGGACGAGCTCGTCGACCCCACCGGCATGGGAGACGCCTTCCGCGCCGGTTTCCTGTCCGCCCACTCCTGGGGCCTGTCCCTGGAACGGGCGGCCCAGGTCGGCAACGCCACCGCCGTGCACTGCCTGGAGGCCGACGGACCGCAGGAGTACACGCTGACCGGTGACTCGCTGCTGGAGCGCCTGGAGCGCTCCTACGGCGCCGAGGCCGCCGCGGAGGTCCGCCCCTTCGTGTGACCCGGGTCCTCCCCGGCCGGAAAAGGACGCACTCTGGTCGGGGTGGTGCCCCGGAGCCCGTAAAGTGGATGGCTGTGACCCGCACGGGGATTCCCCGTGCCCGCCCGGTGCGCTGAAACGCGTGCCGGGTCATTCGCCCGAACCGCTCGCGCCGGGTCACGCGCGGCGGTGGGGAACCCGCTTCCGACCCGCACCGCGGGACACCGGGGCTCGGGCGCCCTGAGCGCCTCCCAGATCTAGGCCAGCCTTACCTGGGATTCCCTGATTCACCCTGAAAGGACTTCGCATGCGCTACACCGGACCGAAGGTGCGGTTGTCCCGGCGCGCCGGCACCCCGCTGACCCGTAAGGCGGTCAGCTACTTCGAGAAGCGTCCGTACCCGCCCGGCGAGCACGGTCGTCGCGTCCGACGCAACAGCAGCGACTACGCCGTTCGTATGGCGGAGAAGCAGAAGGTGCGCTGGTACTACGACCTGACCGAGAAGCAGCTGGTCAGGATCTACGAGAACGCCAAGAAGCGTCCCGGCCGTACCGGTGAGGAGATGCTCGGCGAGCTCGAGCTGCGTCTGGCCACGGTCGTGCTGCGCGCCGGTCTGGCCGCCTCGATCTACGCCGCGCGTCAGTTCATCAACCACGGTCACATCACCGTGGACGGCAAGAAGGTCGACATCCCGTCGTACCAGGTCAAGCCGGGCCAGATCATCAGCGTTCGGGAGAAGTCCCGCACGATGGTCCCGTTCGTCGAGGCCGCCGAGGGCATCCACGCCGACGACAAGATCGCCGGTTACCTCGCCGTGAGCCACAAGGACCTGCGCATCGCGGTCGTCGACCGCCCCAAGCGTGAGCAGATCCCCGTGCCCTTCGACGAGCAGCTCGTCGTCGAGTACTACGCTCGCTAGACGGTTCCCGCGGTCGCGGTTCCCTTCCTCGGGGGCGGAACCGCAGTGTGGGAGAGGCCGCGTGGACCCCGTGTCCGCGCGGCCTTCGCCTTGTCCGGTACCCCTTTCCTCCGGTCCCCGACGGGGACCGGAGGAGGGGGATCGGGTACGTCGCGCCGCCCCCGGAAACCGGGCGGTGCGAATCGTTATCGCAACGGGACCGAAAGTCCGGTCCGGTGTTCCGGTGACGTCGTCGGGGGTCAGTACATCCGTCGGATGTGAAAAGCGCTACCCCGCGCCAGCGGCCGCTCGACGACGAACTCGTGCATCTTCATCCGGCACCAGGACGGTATGTCCGCGCTCGCCGCGGGATCGTCCGCGGTGACCGCGATGACCGCCCCGATAGGCACTTCGTGCAGTCGGGCGGCCAGCATGATGATCGGGATCGGGCACTTGAGCCCCACCGCCTCCACGGTGACCAGAGGCTGCTGCGCAGTCGGTCGCTCGGGCACGTCCACCCCCATTCGGTTGTCGTCCTGTGGCCCAATCTTGATCCGGCGCGCGCCCAAAGGCGCACCCGGTTAAGGGTGTCGTAAACCCAGCGATACGCTCGCCTTGGCCTCGTCCGCGATCGCGCGCACCACCGCCCGAACGGAGATGCGCACGGGAGCGAACGAGGGCCCGGGGGATCGCCGGGCCGCGCCTCGTAGCCAGCCGGGAGGACTTCCCTCGGGGGCGACCTGGCCCGGCTCCGTGGGGCCGCCGAACGTTTCGAGAGGGCGCGTCTGGCAACACGCTGACCAGGCAAGCCCATGAACGGCACGCTGGGCGGTTCGCGATAATGTTTCCCCCTGACAAGCTTTGGATACTTAGGCCGCTCGTGGAGAATCCACGGGCTTCACCGCTGGGAAGGCAATCCGTGAGTCCGACCCGCCAAAAAAATCGGCGCTCAACACTGCGCCGATGGGCACCACGCGGCGCCGCGCTCGCCGTGCTGGGGCTGGCCGCGACCGGCTGCGCGTCGAACGATCTCACTCGTTTGGGCATGCCGGAGCCGATCACCGACCAGGCCGAGCGTGTTCTCTCGCTCTGGCAGGGCTCGTGGGTGGCGGCGTTCGCGGTCGGCGTCCTTGTGTGGGGACTGTTCATCTGGACAATCCTCTTCCACCGCAAGCGCTCTGAGCAGTTGCCGCCGCAGGTGCGGTACAACATGCCCATCGAAGCGCTGTACACCGTTCTGCCGATCGTCGTCATCTCGGTGCTCTTCTTCTTCACCGCGCGAGACCAGGCCTACCTGCTCGACACCGAAGAGCCCGCCGACGTCCACGTAGAGGTCGTGGCCTTCCAATGGGCCTGGCAGTTCAACTACATGGACGACACCAAGGAGAACGGCGGCGACGTGCTCTTCTCCGAGGTTGGCATCCCCAACCCGGACGGCACCGCCAACCGTGACACCCAGACGACCCTCGTCCTCCCCGAGGGCGCGGTCGTCCACTTCGACCTCCACTCTCCCGACGTCATCCACTCGTTCTGGATCCCGTCCTTCGGCTTCAAGATGGACGTCGTCCCGGGCCGTGACAACGCCTTCCAGGTCAACCTGAAGGAGGGCTCCGAGGGCGAGTACGTGGGACGTTGCGCCGAGCTGTGCGGTGTGGACCACACCCGCATGCTCTTCAACGTCGAGGTCCTCCCGCAGGACGAGTACGACGCCTGGGCCGCCGAGCAGGAGGCCGAGGCCGCCGCGACCGCCGAGGCCACCGAGGCCGCTGCCGCCGAGTCCGAGGCCGCCGCGACCAACGACGCCGAGGGCACGGGTGCCGACGGCACCAACGCTGAGGGCACGGGAGCCGAGGCGACCGAGTCCGAGGAGAATGACGAGTAAATGACCACGACGGCAACCGAACCCCGCACTGACGGTCAGGCACCGTCACGCAAAGGGTCGATCATCGTCAACTGGCTGACGTCGACCGACCACAAGGTCATCGGGTACATGTACCTGATCACCTCCTTCGCGTTCTTCCTCTTCGGAGGCGTGCTGGCGCTGCTGATGCGCCTGGAGCTGTTCACCCCGGGCATGCAGTACATGTCCAACGAGCAGTTCAACCAGCTCTTCACGATGCACGGCACCATCATGCTGCTGATGTTCGCGACCCCGCTGTTCGTCGGGTTCTCGAACATCCTCATGCCGTTGCAGATCGGCGCCCCCGATGTGGCCTTCCCCAGGATCAACCTGTTCGGCTACTACCTGTTCCTGTTCGGCAGCCTGATCGCGATCAGCGGCTTCCTGACCCCCGGCGGCGCCGCCAGCTTCGGCTGGTTCGCCTACACCCCGCTCTCCGACGCGGTCCGCTCGCCGGGCCTCGGCGGTGACCTGTGGATCCTGGGTCTGGCCGTCTCCGGTCTGGGCACGATCCTCGGTGCGGTCAACTTCATCACCACCGGCCTGTGCATGCGCGCGCCCGGTATGACGATGTTCCGCATGCCGATCTTCACCTGGAACACCCTGCTCACCAGTGTCCTGGTGCTCATCGCGTTCCCGGTCCTGACCGCCGCGCTGATCGCCCTGGGCGCCGACCGCATGGTCGGAACGCAGGTCTTCAACGCCGAGCACGGTGGCGCCATCCTGTGGCAGCACCTGTTCTGGTTCTTCGGCCACCCCGAGGTGTACATCATCGCGCTGCCGTTCTTCGGCATCGCGACGGAGATCCTCCCGGTCTTCAGCCGCAAGCCGATCTTCGGCTACAAGAGCCTGGTGGCGGCGACCATCGCCATCGCCGGCCTGTCCGTGACCGTGTGGGCCCACCACATGTTCCCGACCGGCGCCGTGCTCCTGCCGTTCTTCTCGTTCATGACGTTCCTCATCGCGGTTCCGACCGGTGTGAAGTTCTTCAACTGGATCGGGACGATGTGGCGTGGGCAGCTCACCTTCGAGACGCCGATGCTGTTCACGATCGGCTTCCTGGTCACCTTCCTCTTCGGTGGACTGACCGGTGTGCTCCTGGCCTCGCCGCCCATCGACTTCCACGTCACCGACTCCTACTTCGTGGTGGCGCACTTCCACTACGTCGTGTTCGGCACCGTGGTGTTCGCGATGTTCGCGGGCTTCTACTTCTGGTGGCCCAAGTTCACCGGGCGGATGCTCAACGAGAAGCTGGGCAAGTTCCACTTCTGGCTGCTCTTCCTGGGCTTCCACGGCACGTTCCTGGTGCAGCACTGGCTGGGCGCGATGGGCTTCCCGCGTCGTTACGCGGACTACCTGGCCACGGACGGCTTCACCGAGCTGAACCAGATCTCCTCGGTCTCCTCGTTCGTGCTGGCCGCCTCGACGCTGATCTTCTTCTGGAACATCTACGTCACCGCGAAGAAGGCGCCGCTGGTCACCGTGGACGACCCGTGGGGCTACGGCTGCTCGCTGGAGTGGGCGACCTCGTGCCCGCCGCCGCGACACAACTTCACGTCGCTGCCCCGCATCCGGTCCGAGCGTCCGGCCTTCGACCTCAACCACCCGCACGCGGCCGCACCCGGTGCCGTCGCCGCCGGTGCCGAGAAGAAGTAGGGGGTAGAGCACATGAAGATGCAGGCCTACCTGTTCATGGGTATCTCGACCTTCTTCGGTCTGGCCGCCGCGCTGTACATCTACTGGTCCCTCCTGGAGACCGGCGAGATCGAGTGGGCGGGTACCACCGCCCTCGTGGTCTCCATCGGCTTCGGCTGGATGATCGGTTTCTGGCTCTGGCAGTCGGCTCGCCACAGTGAGCACCACCACGGCCTCCCGGCCGAGGAGCGACTCGACGGCGAGATCGCCGAGAACGCCGGTGAGTACGGGTTCTTCAGCCCGCACAGCTGGTGGCCGATGTTCGTCGCGATGGCCGTCGCCTTCACGGCGGTCGGCGTGGCGATCGGCTGGTGGATGGTCTTCATCGGCTTCTTCGCCGTCATCCTCACCTCGCTGGGCTGGGTCTTCGAGTACTACCGCAAGGAGTTCCAGCACTGACGTGCGCGTCCCGCGCGGTCATCACTCTTCGAGATGTGACCGCTACGCGGGGTAGGATGTGAGTGTCACCGCCCCGGTGGCCGGACCGGTCGTCCCCGACGACCTCCGGGCACCGGGGTACTCTTTTTCGGTGGCCCCCACGTGACGACTGCCCATGCAGGTCACGCCGCATCCAGGCCTCGCAGGCGGCACGCCGGTGCGCACGCTCCGCACCCACGCCCGGGCCCCGTACGGACGCTGGAGGTCCTTGGCGTGAAGCGACGAACCGCCCCATCCCGAACGGCCGCGGCCGTGGCAGCCCTCGTGCTCCTCGCGTCGGCGTGCACCTCGGAGGACGGGGACGACCCCGGGGGCGCCGCGGCCCCCGAGGAGGTCGAACGAGGGCCGGAGGTGGAGATCACCCCCGCTCCGGGCGCCACCGGGGTCCCGCCGAACACCCCGGTCCGGGTCGAGGCCGTGGACGGCACCCTCACCGACGTCCGGGTCGAGCAGAGCACCGAGGACGGGGTCAGCGCCGGGGACGTCGCCGAGGAGGGTGGCCAGGGCCAGGAGCCCGAGGACCCCTTCCCGGTGACGGGCACCCTCAACGAGACCGGCGACGCCTGGGTCAGCGACTGGAACCTGCGCCCCGGGGCCTCCGTCCGCGTGGTGGTGACCGCCGCCGACGAGGAGGGCGAGGAGTCCGAGGTGGTCTCGGAGTTCACCACCCTGGAGTCGGAGCCCGGTCACCGCCTGGAACTCGCCTCCAACTTCCCGAGCAGCGGGGACGTGGTCGGGGTCGGCATGCCCGTCATCGTCAACTTCGACCTGCCCGTCACCCACAAGGCCCAGGTGGAGAACTCCATCCAGGTGACGGCCGAGGAGGAGACCGAGGGCGCCTGGAACTGGGTCACCGACGAGATGGCGGTCTTCCGGCCCAAGGAGTACTGGGACCCCTACCAGGAGGTCACCGTGGACCTCAGGCTCGCGGGGGTGGAGTCCTCCGAGGGCGTCTACGGAGTGGAGAACCACCGCATCGAGTTCGAGGTGGGCCGTGAGCTGGTCTCCACGATGCACGTCCCCGACCACGAGATGAGCGTGTCGATCGACGGCGAGACCGTCCGCACCATCCCGGTCAGCAACGGCTCCGCCGACGAGCGCTTCAACACCACCACCTCCGGCGCCCACCTGACCATGGAGAAGTACCAGGAACTGGTCATGGACTCCGCCACGGTGGGCATCCCGGAGGGTTCGCCCGGCTACTACCGACTCGACGTGGACTGGGCGGTCCGCACCTCCAACAGCGGGGAGTTCACCCACGCGGCTCCCTGGAACGCCGGGAACCTGGGCAGCGCCAACACCTCCAACGGCTGCACGAACATGTCGGTGGAGGACGCCCGCTGGTTCCACAACCAGGCGCTCATGGGTGACCCCCTGCTGACCACCGGTACCGACCGCGAGCTGGAGTGGGACAACGGATGGGGCTTCTACCAGCGCTCCTGGGAGGAGTGGCTCTCCCACAGCGTCACCGGCGAGCCCCAGCGCACGGACGGCTCCGACACCCCCGGGTCCGTCCACGGTGAGGGCCTCTAGGGACGGCCAGGGGTGGCGTCGCCTCGGCGCGGAGCGACCGGGTCAGCCCCGGACCGGCTCAGCGCCGCTGAGAAGGCCGTCCAGGCGTTCGAGGGTGCGGTCCCAGGACCACTCGGCCGCCACCCACTCCCGGCCGCGTGCGCCCATCTGGGCGGCGCGGTCGGGGTCCCTCAGGAGGCGGATGAGGGCCCGGGCCGTCGGACCGGGCATCGTCCCGTCGACCACGTGCCCGGTCTCGTCCTCCAGGACCGCGTCGGGAGCGCCGCCGGAGGCACCGGCGACCACCGGCAGCCCGGTGGCGGACGCCTCCAGGTAGACCATCCCGAGGCCCTCCACGTCCAGACCGCCCCGCCGGGTGCGGCAGGGCATGGCGAAGACGTCACCGGCGTCGTAGTGGGCGGGGAGCCGGTCGGCCGGGACGGGGCCGGTGAAGCGCACCGAGTCCGTGCCCGCGGCGGCCGAGCGCAACCGGGGCGCGAGGGGACCGTCCCCGACGAACAGCAGGACCGCGTCGGGCACGTCCGCCAGCACACGGGGCCACGCCCGCAGCAGGGTGTCCTGCCCCTTGCGCGGCACCATCCGGGACACGCACACGACCACGGGACGTGAACCCAGGCCCAGTTCCCGCCGGACCTCCTCGCCGCCGGAGCCGGGACGGAAGCGCTCGGTGTCGACCCCGGGGGCGAGGCGCCGCATCCGGGCGGCGGCGGAGGGGGAGAGGGAACGGGCCAGCCGCCTCCGGGTGTACTCGCCCAGGTAGGTGACGGTGTCGACGCTGTCTCCGATCCGCCGCAGCGCCGCACTCGCCCCGGGGACCACCGTCCAGCCGGTCTCGTGTCCGTGGGTGAGCGCCACCTGGCGCCGGACCCGGGAGCGCAGCCCGGCGGCGACCAGTCCCAGGGGGGCGGCGGCCCCGTAGAGCACGGAGTCGCACTCCTCCATCTCCGCGATGACCCGGGCCCGCCGGGCCACTCCCGGGGTGGGGAGCAGGACCGGCGCCGCGTCACGCACGATGGGGAACGGCTGGTGGAGATCGAAGTACGGGTCCGCGCGCAGGTCCTCGGCGGCGGGGGAGGAGCAGTAGACCAGCACCGACCCCGGGGGACGGCGCCGGGCCAGCTCGTGCACGAAGGACTCGATCCCGCCCGAGCGCGGAGGGAAGTCGTTGGTGATGATCAGGGTTCGCGACACCTGAGCGAGTCTAGGTGCCCGGACACGGGAAAGGCCCCTGGGAAACGGTGGTTTCCCAGGGACCCCGTGATCCATGCCCCGGTCGCGGGCGCGCCCTAGGGACGGACCGCCGCGACGAAGTTGGACCGGTAGTAGTCGCTCAGCTGGACCGTGCCGATGGGGCGGGCGGACGTGGAGGCGTGGACCATCACGCCGTCACCCGCGTACAGACCCACGTGGCTCGGGTTGGGGCCGTAGAAGAAGATCAGGTCACCGGGTTGCATGTTCTCCCAGGAGACCCGCTGACCGGCGTTGATCTGGTCGTAGGTGGTGCGCGGCAGGTTCACGCCCGCCTGGGCCCAGGCGGCCTGGGTCAGGCCGGAGCAGTCGTAGCCGTTGGGCCCGGTCCCGCCCCAGACGTAGGGCTTGCCGACCTGCTGGTAGGCGAAGTTCAGCACGGTCTGGGCGTTGCCGGTGGCCGGGCCGGTGTAGCTGGCGCCGCCGCCACCTCCGCCGCCGCTGCCGCCGCCTCCACCGCCGCCGGTCTCGGTACTGACGTTCTCGGTGGCGGCGGCCTGCTCCTCGGCGGTCAGCTCGGAGAGGATCTCCTCCTGCTCGCTGATCGCCTCCTCGGCCGCCTCCGTGGCCTCCTCGGCCTCCTCGAGGGCGTCGGCCGCGGCCTCCTCGGTGGACTCGGCCTCGCCGCGCAGGCCCTCCAGGTGTTCGAGCTCCTCCAGGTACTGGGCGAGGCTCTCCTGGTGCTGCTCGGACAGGTAGGTGAGGTCGGCCTGGTGCTCCAGGGCCTCCTCGGGGCCGGTGGCGCCGATCAGCTGGGCGGGAGAGGTCAGGTCCACGCCCGTGTAGGTGGTGTTGGCCAGGGCGCGGACGCCGCCGCTGAGGGAGTCGACCTTCTTCTCGGCGGTCTCGATGTCGGAGAGGATGCCGTCGAGCTTCTCCTCGGCCGCCTCGTGCGTCTCCTTGGCCTCGTTGTAGGTCGCGTTGAGCTCGATGAACTCCTCTTCGAGGCGTTCGATCTCCTCCTGGACCTCCTCGGAGGTGGGCTCGGCGTGGGCCACGGCCGCGGGGAGGAGGAAGGCGCCGACGGCCAGGGAGGCGATGACCGCGGTACGGCGTTGGCGTTCGCCACGGGATGCAGACACTGAAACACCTTTCTCCCCTTGTCCCAGGCGATACGGGGAACAAGGGACTGCACCGGGTGGGGAACCTCGGGCCAGAGAGGGTGGCCGAAACGGTGTGGGGGTGTGCCCGACCCGGGCGCGGCTGTCACCACCGGGGGGTGGTGAATGAGGAGCAACCGCGCTCGGCGTCGAACACTAGTGCATGGCTCGGGGGCTCTCAACTGTTTCGTGACATTCCGCTGGAAGACGAGGAGTGTCCGAAATCAGGGTTCCTGACCCTAAAGGGGGATCAGGGGGGCGAGCGCGACGCGCCGCACGCGTGAGGCCGCCGTCCCGGCGGGGACGGCGGCCTCACGGGGTCACGCGTGGATCAGGGCCGGACGGCGAACTGGAACTGACCGCCCCAGTAGGCGGCCAGACCGACGACCTCCAGGTTGCGGCCGCTGCTCGGGGCGTGGACCATCTGCCCGTTCCCGGCGTACAGGCCGTTGTGGCCCAGGTCGCCGAAGAAGAACAGGATGTCGCCCGGCTGCACGGCGCTCATGTCGTAGATACGGGTGCCCACGTCGGCCTGCCCGTAGGTGGTGCGGGGCAGGTCGACACCGGCCGCGCGCCAGGACGCCTGGACCAGGCCGGAGCAGTCGTACCCGTTGGGGCCGGTGCCGCCCCACACGTAGGGGAGACCCACCTTGGAGTAGGCGAAGTCCAGGGCCGTCGAGGCGTTCCCGCTGCCCCCGTGGCTCTGACCGCCGCTGTCGTCACCGCCCTCGGCCGAGGCGTCGGAGTCGGGGAACTGGGCCAGGATCTCCTGCTGCTCCTCGATCTTCTCCTCGACCTCGTCCTTGGCCTCCTCGGCCTCGTCCTTGGCCTTCTCGGCCTCCTCGAGGGCCTTCTCGGCCTCGTCCTTGAGCGCGAACAGGCGCTCGGCGGACTCCCCGAAGTCGTCCAGCTGGGTCTGCTGGGTGTCCGAGAGGTAGTTGAGGTCCGCGTTCTGCTCCAGCAGGGCCTCGGGGCCGTCGGAGGTCAGGACGTTGGCGGTGGAGTTGAGGTCGCCGCCCTGGTAGGTGGCGCTGGCGAACTGCTGGACCTTCTCCCGCAGCCCGTCGTAGCGCTCCTGCTCGTCACCGACCTGGCCGTCGAGCTCGTCGTAGGCGGCCTTGGCCGCGTCGTAGTCCTCTTCGGCCTGGTTGAAGTTCTCGACCGCTGTGGAGGCTTCCTGGTTCAGCTCCTCGATGCGGTCCTCGACCTCCTCCTGGGTCGGCTCCGCGTGAGCGACTCCGGGGGCGAGGAAGGTACCGGCGGCGACCACGCCGAGACCGGTCGTAGCGATTCGGCGAGCCGTACGCCGACCACCGGGGTTCTTCATGGCGGTCCACGCTCCTTGAGGTTGGGAAGTCCGCATGGGGTGCTGGGTGACGGAAGATCAGGGGTCCCGTGTGTGGGCACGGGCCTCACGGGAGTGTGCGGGTCCCGGCCGGTGTGGGGAGGCGCAAGGGTGGCCTACTGCCAGACGGGGCACTCACGTTCCTGCAAGAACCTAGCGGAAGGGCCTGCGCGCCTCAACCACGGCACCGTGACGATCACGCCGGGGGAGCGGGTCGCCCGGGCCCGGAGGGTGTGGACAGGCCAGGTCGGAGGGGGAGGGTCGCGGGCCCGGCGCGCCCACGCGTGGTGAGGCTCTCAGCCGGAACGGGGGCGGCGGAGGCGGCGCACCGGGCCCGGGCCGCTCAGGAGTGGGCCTCCAGGTGGCGCAGGAAGACCACGGAGGGCACGGCACGTGCGCCCGCTCGCCTGACCGCGGTGACGATCTCCTTGTCGGAGGTGACCACCGCGATCGGCCGACCGGGTGGTTCGGCCCGCACCAGCCGTACGATCAGCGCGTCGGCGGTCTCCCCGGGCGCGCTGAAGAGCACGCGCACCCGGCGGCTGGTCGTCACCGGCGGCGCCTCCACGTCGGCTCCGTCGAAGACGCAGGTGATCTCCGCCTTGGTCCTGCTCGCCAGCCCCTCCAGGGAGGTGAGCAGACGCGTGCGCTGGTCGGCCAGCGGCAGGGTCCCGTACCCGGTCTTGGTGACGTTGTAGCCGTCCAGCAGGAGGTGCACCCGAGGGACCGTCAGCAGGTGCTCGAGCAGACCGGGGGCGTCGTCGGGCAGTCCGCCCAGCGACACCCGGCGGTGCTCCTCCTGGGCCTCCGCCACCAGGTCGGCCGGGCTGTCCAGGGACGTGGGCAGCGCCAGTTCACGGCGCAGACCGTGGGAGGCGTCCACCAGCACGTCCAACAGCACCCTCAGACGGGCCTCGTCGGCGTTGCGGCCGGTGCGCACCGCGCGGCGGGCGTTCTCCACCTGGGCCTCAGCGTCCGCGAGCCGCGACCGCAGCCTGCGGTTCTCCACCTCCAGAGCGCTGACCTGGCTCTCGTTCTCGTGGCGCCGGTCGGCGGTCTCCGTCACCGCCCGCTCGGCCTCGGCCACCGCCTTCCGGGCACGCTGGCGCTCGTTGTGCACCTTGCGGCGCAGCTCCGCGATCTCGGTGCGCTGCGCACCGATCTGCCCGCGCAGCCGCTCCAGCTCCGCCTGGTGCCCCTGCTGGGTCTCCTCCAGACGTCGACGGACGTCGTCGAGGGCCTCGGCGGCCTCGTCCACCTCCCGAGCGCTGGTCTGGCGCTCCAGCTCCTCGTGGACGCCCTCGACGATCTCCGGCCACCCCTTCGGGCGCAGCAGGTAGGCGCTGGCCGCCACCGCCACCGGGTCGGCGGCCGGCGGAACCACCCCGGCGCGCATCCCCTCGGCCAGCTCGGGCCAGACCTGCTCGACCCGCGCGGCGACCAGGCCCCGGAACGCGTGGTCGTTCTCCAGCTGGGCGGCGATCTGCGGCCCGGCGAGCCGCGCCCGGCGGCGGGGCTCGAACCTCGCGACCCGGCGCAGCACCGGGGGGAGGTCGGAGGCCCGCATGCCGCCGAGCACGTCGGACCCGTACTCGACGACCCGGGCGCGCACCGGTTCGGGCAGGGGACGGCGCAGCCGTTCCCCGCCCTCCTCCGAAGGCACCGAGGCCTCCCCCTCCTCGCGGCCCGGGGCGTCGGGGGCGCGGTCACGGCCCTGGTCACCGGTGCCGCCGCCCGTGTCCGGGCGGGCGCTCATGCCCGACCCGTCGGGCTCTCCGCCGATGCGTCGGAGACCGACGAGTCGGCGTCAGGGCGGGGGACGATCTCCACGCTGTCGGTGGCGCCGCACCAGCGGCACTTCACCCGCTCGACCGTCTCGGAGAGCACCGTGCGCTCCTCGACCGCGCCGACGCCGGACAGCTCCTGATGCACGAAGTCCTGGGAGCGGACGGTCCGGGTCACGTCGAACCGCGTGAGGTTCCCGCACGCGGTGCATCGCCAACGCTCACTGTCACCCGGCATCGCGATCCCCACGGTTCCTCCTTGCGTCGTGCTTCACGGGACGGCGGCCTCTGCCGTCCCACGGCCCACATCTTTCCATGTCGGGCGGGTCTGACCGTAGCCCGGAGGAGTTTGGTCGTGGGCCCCGACTACCCTGACCGCGTGGTTCGACAGTCAGCGGCGCCCGAGGGCGTCCAAACCAGCATCGGCGACCTGGGCACGCCGCTGGCCGGGGTGTCCTTCGTCGTGGTCGACCTGGAGACCACCGGTACCAGCGCCTCCCGGTCCCGGATCACCGAGATCGGCGCGGTCCGCGTCCGCGACGGGCGGGTGACGGACGAGTTCACCACTCTGGTGGACCCGGGCGTGCTCATCCCCGCCAACATCACCCTGTTGACCGGCATCACCCAGTCGATGGTGGCCACCGCTCCGCCCCTCACCCGGGCGCTGCCGGACCTGCTGGCCTTCCTGGCCGCCGAACCCGACACGGTGCTGGTCGCGCACAACGCCGCCTTCGACACCGGCTTCCTCAAGGCCGCCTGCGAGCGCGAGGGCGTCGAGTGGCCCGGCTACCCGGTCGTGGACACCCTGCGCCTGGCCCGGGCCGTCCTGGTCCGGCCTGAGGTCCACAACCACCGCCTGGGCACCCTGGCCGCCTACTTCGGCGCCCCCACCACGCCCAACCACCGGGCCCTGGACGACGCCCGCGCGACCGTCGACGTGCTCAACGGCCTCCTGGCCCGGCTCGCGCCCCTGGGAGTGACCAGCCTGGAGGAGCTGCGCGCGGTCAACAAGCCACCGAGCCGTGCCCAGCGGGCCCGTCGCCACCTCGCCGAGGACCTGCCCGAACGCCCCGGCGTCTACGTTTTCACCGACGCCCGGGGCGCGAGCCTCTACGTCGGCAAGAGCAACAACCTGCGCCGCCGGGTCGCCACCTACTTCACCGCCGCCGAGTCCCGCAGGCGTATCCGGGAGATGGCCGGGCTCGTCGAGGGCGTGACCCCCATCGTGTGCACCACGGAACTGGAGGCGTCCGTCCGCGAGCTGCGCATCATCGCGGAGCGCAAACCGCCCTTCAACCGCAGGTCCCGCAACCCCGAGCGCGCCTCCTGGGTCACGCTCACCCCCGGCGCCCTGCCGCGTCTGTCCGTGGTGCGGGTGATCAAGGACGACGGTGCTCCCTACCTCGGCCCCTACCCCTCGCCCCGCGCGGCGGAGGAGGCCCGGGAGGCGATCCTGCACGCGCTCCCGCTGCGCCAGTGCACCCACACGTTCACCGTCGAGGAGGTACGCGGCGGCGGGCGGAGCGCCGGGAGCGCGCCGCTCAGGGTGGTCCCCAACGGTGTGAAGCCGTGCGTCCTCGCCCAGCTGGGACGCTGCGGCGCCCCCTGCGACGGGACGGAGTCGCTGACCGACTACACCGCGCACGCCGACGCGGCCCGCACCGCGATGACCGGAGACCCGGCGGTGGTCGTGGACGCGATCACCGGCCGCATCGGTGAACTCTCCGCCGAACTCCGCTACGAGGAGGCGGCGGCCCTGCGCGACCGCCTCTCCGCCTTCCTGCGCGGAGCCCGCCGCGCCCAGCGCCTCGCCGCGATCGCCGCCGTCCCGCACCTGGTCGCCACGGGGCCGGGCCCCACCGGGTGGGAGACCGTGGTGGTCCGGCACGGCCGACTGGCCGCCAGCGCCGTCCTGAGCCCCGGAACCGACCCCGCCGCCTTCCTGAGCTCCCTCACCGCCACCGCGGAGCGCGTCCCGGCGGGGTTCGGTCCCGTCCCCAACGCCACCGCGGGGGAGACCGAGCTGGTCCTGGACTGGCTCGAACGCCCCGGGACCCGCCTGGTCGAGATGGAAGGTGAGTGGACATGCCCGTTGCGGAGCGCCGAAGCGCACACCGGGATGACACACTGGGCGCATGGCCGCGCTTCCGCTCAATGACGACTACCCCGTCCGACGCGCACCCGTCGTCGCCTTCGGGCTGATCGCGGTCAACGTCCTCGTCTACCTCGTCTCGCCCCAGTCGGCCACGGCCGTCTGGTACCCGGCGGACGCGGTCGGACGCTACTGCGCGATCGACGACTACTTCATGCGCTGGGGCGCCATCCCCGACGAGCTGCTGGGCCGGGTCGACCTGGCCGGACCGCTGAGCCCCACGTGCGAGGGGATCGCGGGCAAGTCCGTCTGGTTCTCCGTGTTCAGCTCGATGTTCCTGCACGCGGGCGCGATGCACCTGCTCGGGAACATGGTGTACCTGTTCGTGTTCGGGCCGGTCGTCGAGGACCGCATCGGCAAGCTCCGCTTCCTCGCCCTCTACCTGGGCACCGGGATCGTGGCCGCCCTCGGCTTCGCCCTGGTCGACTCCGACGGCACCGTCCCCATGGTCGGCGCCTCCGGGGCGATCTCGGGCGTCCTCGGCGCCTACCTGGTGGTGCAGTTCCGCAGCCGGGTCACGACACTGGTGTTCGGCGTCATCCCGATGCGTCTGCCCGGGTGGGCCGTGGTGGGAAGCTACTTCGCACTTCAGTATCTTCTCTACGTCACATCCTCGACCGCCCCCGGCGCCGGCTCCAACGTGGCCTACGCGGCACACGTCTACGGATTCATCGCGGGGGTGATCGCGGGACTGGTGGTCCACCGGTTGCGCTGGCGCTCGGGGACACGACTCTCCGACGCCTACTAGGGAGTGTCCTCGTGGACGCCGTGGCCGGTGGCGGCGGAGCCGTCACCGGAGCGGTCCAGGGAACACGACCCCGGCGCCCGGCCCGTACCGCGTCCCGCACCGAACCGCCCAGGAGGCACAGTGATCACCGCGATCGTCATGATCAAGGCCGACGTCCACCGCATCCCCGAGGTCGCCGAGGCGATCGCCGCGATCGACGGGGTCAGCGAGGTCTACTCCGTCACCGGCGGGGTGGACCTCATCGCCATGGTCCGGGTGCGCCGCCACGAGGACCTCTCCGACGTGATCCCCGGCCACGTCAACAAGGTCCCCGGCGTGCTCTCCTCCGACACCCACATCTCGTTCCAGACCTACTCCAAGCACGACCTGGAGTCGGCCTTCGCCATCGGCTGGTAGCCGGGGGCAGCGGGCCGGTCGCCCTCCCGGGGACCGGCCCAGGCAGGGCCCCTACAGGGTCTTGGCCAGCCCCTGGCTGGTCTCCACCCAGGAGGCCAGGCGGCGCTCGGCCGCACCGCTGTCCACCGCCTCAGCGGCCCGGGCGTACCCCGCGCGCACCGCGTCGGTGAGGGACCCGCCCACCCCGTCCACGGCTGCCAGCGCGGCACCGGCGTTCAGCAGCACGGCGTCGCGCACCGGACCCGGCCGTCCCGCGACCAGGTCCCGCACCGCCTGCGCGTTGAACTCCACGTCCCCGCCGCGCAGGGCGTCCGGAGCGGACCGCGCCACACCCAGGTCGGCCGGGTCCAGGCGCTCACGCCGCGCGTGACCGCCCTCCACCACCCAGACCGTGGACGTGGTGGCCGTGGTCAGCTCGTCCAGGCCGTCGTCGCCCCGGAACACCAGAGCGGAGGAGCCCCGGCGGGCGAACACGCCGGCGATGACCTCGCACATGCGCTCGTCGAACACACCGATCGCCGAGGCGGTCGGCTGCGCGGGGTTGGTCAGCGGGCCCAGGAAGTTGAACACGGTCGGCACCGCCAGCTCGCGGCGCGGCTTGGCCGCGTACCGCAGCGAGGGGTGGAACAACGGGGCGAAGCAGAAGGTCACGCCCGCCTCCTGAGCCACCCTCACGGTCAGCTCCGGTGGCAGGTCCAGGACCACGCCGAGCCGTTCCAGCACGTCGGCGGTACCGCACGAGGAGGAGGCCGCCCGGTTGCCGTGCTTGACCACGCGCGCGCCCGCGGCGGAGGCGACGATCGCCGCCATCGTGGACACGTTCACCGTGTGGGCCCGGTCGCCGCCGGTCCCGACGATGTCCAGGGTCGGGCCCTCGACACTGATCCGGACCGCGTTGTCGAGCATGCCCTGGGCCAGGCCGGTCACCTCGGACACGCTCTCGCCCTTGGCGCGCAGGGCCACGGCGAAGCCCGCGATCTGCGCGTCGGTGGCCGAGCCCGCCATGATCTCGTTCATCGCCCACGCGGTGTCGGCTGCGCTGAGGGTGACCCCGCCCAGCAGGGCGGTGATCAGGTGGGACCAGGTCCGCTCCTCGACGGCGGAGGCGGACTGGGGTTCGGGTGTGACGGGGACGTTCATGTACGTGGACTCCTGGGAGGACGGGCGGGGGAGCCGGGGCGGGCGCGCGGGCCCGCCCCCTCAACGGCTCCGGGTGACGGGGAGGGGCGTGGTGTGGCCACGCCATCGCCCGATGTCGGCGCCGTGGTTGAGGGCTCCGCCCACCACGATGCGACGGCGCAGGTCCCTGTCGCCGTTCGTCCTGTCGGTCATCTCGTCACACCCCACGGGTTCAGCCGCTGAGCGCCGCGACGCGCTGGCGCATGAGCTCGGCCAGCGACTCGGCCAGCGCGACCGGGTCGATCGGGTGGCTCACCACCTGGTCGGCCTGCGACCAGGTCGCCAGCCAGCCGTCGTCGCGCCGCCCCACCAGCAGGAGCACCGGCGGGCAGCGGTAGATCTCGTCCTTCACCTGGCGGCACAGGCCCATCCCGCCGGTGGGCGCCGCCTCGCCGTCGAAGACGGCCACGTCGACGCGCTCGGCCGGGTCCGTGGACTCCAGCTTGCGCAGGACGCCGGGCGCGGTCGCGCACTCGACGAACTCGACCTTGGGGACGTCGGCGGCGGGGCGGCGGCCGATGGCCGTCCGCACCTGCTCGCGGGTGTCCGCCTTGTCGCTGTAGACCAGCACGCGCATCCTGGCACCCGTGTCCGTACCGCTGACCACCATCGCGCAACCGTCCCATCGCGTCTGACCGCGGCCGCCGCCGTGGGGGGTGCGACCGTGGCGTTCGTTGGCTCTCTGCCTATGACTGTATTGCCTCGGGGCCGCCGGACCCCTGGGGGGAGTCGGCGGACCGGTGAAGGGGTTGAGACCTTCGACACCACAGGATGCCAGGGACACGAGGGCCCGCGCTAACCCGCCCCGGGCGCGGCGTTGTCCAACGGTGATCGTTTCGATACCTTGGCGTTGGCTGGGGGCGGTTCAAGCGCCTTTGAGCCGGGTACGGATCGCCTCAACAGCGCCGGATCGCGCTCTTGAGCCCTGGCGAGCGCGGCTGGGGCCGACCCTGGGTGGGCGGGCGGCCACAGTAACGCCGGAGTCACGGTGGGAGCGCCGTCCCGGGCGCCGAGACCGGTCGATACCGGGACCGATCCGCCTCCTTACGGGGGGTCGAGTACGGACCTTCGCGAGAAGCCGTAATAATGCTCCCGTGGCGACAGCAACCGCGAACCCAAAATCAGCAACCGCATCAGCTCATGGTGTGGCAAAGCGTCCTGACCTGGTGAGTGTTGGCACCATCGTTTGGCTTGCCAACGAACTCATGTTCTTCGCCGCGCTGTTCGCGATGTACTTCACCATCCGATCGGTGACCAACGGGAACCCCGAGCTCGGCGAGTGGGCGGACGTCCACCTCAACGTGCCCTGGGCCTCGACGATCACCATCGTCCTGGTGGCCTCCAGCTTCACCGCGCAGTTCGGCGTCTGGGCCGCGGAGCGCGGCGACGTCAAGAAGCTGCGCATGTGGTTCTTCATCACGTTCTTCATGGGCCTGTTCTTCATCCTTGGACAGGCGTATGAGTACTACGAGCTCATCTTCCACGAGGGCCTGACTCTCCAGTCGAGCGCCTACGGGTCGATGTTCTACCTGACCACGGGCTTCCACGGACTCCACGTCATCGGTGGTTTGATCGCGTTCCTCATCATGCTGGGACGCACGTACGCCGCGAAGCGCTTCACTCACCAGCAGGCGACCAGTGCGATCGTCGTGTCCTACTACTGGCACTTCGTCGACGTCGTCTGGGTCGCTTTGTTCGTAACCATCTACTTCATCCAGTAACCCGAAACGGGGAAACCGTGAAATGGATTACCGCGCGGCGACGGCATCCCCTGGCGGGGTATGTCGTCGTCATCCTCGCGCTAGCCCTGTTCGGGGTGGGGTACGCCGCACTGGCCCCCACCTCGGACCAGGCGCAGGCGCAGACCCTTGCCGCTGAGGCGCCGTCCGCCGACGACGTGGACATCGCCCAGGGCAAGACCATCTTCGACCAGACCTGTGCCTCGTGCCACGGCCTGGACGGTTCGGGTTCCGCTCTGAACGGACCCGACCTCCGCGAGGTCGGCCCCGCGGCCCTGGACTTCCAGGTCAGCACCGGTCGTATGCCGTCGATGGACCCGGACAGCCAGATGCCGCGCAAGCCGATGGCCATGTCCGAGCAGGACCTGGCGGACCTGATCGCGTACTACAACGCGCAGATCAGGACCAACGGTGCCGGAGCCGAGGTGCCCACCGAGGTTCCCGACGCCGGTCCGCAGCGTGCCGACTTCGACGACGAGGCGGCCTACGAAGAGGCCGTCTCCGCGTACGAGGACGAGTACGACGCCTACATCGAGGGCGCCAGCAACACCGACATGGGCATGAAGCTCTACCTGACCAACTGTGCGCACTGCCACAGCTGGTCCGGTGGCGGCGGCGCTCTCACCGACGGCCGTTGGGCCCCCGAGATCCATGACTCCTCTCCGCGCGAGATCTACGAGGCCATGGTGAGCGGGCCCGGCGCCATGCCGATGTTCAGCGACGGCGCGATCACCCCCGAGGAGAAGCAGGAGCTCATCTCCTACGTCAAGACGCTCCAGGCGGAACCCAACGCCGGCGGCATCTTCGACCTGGACCGAGTCGGCCAGGTGGCTGAGGGCTTCATCGGGTGGACCGTCGGTCTCTCCCTGATCATCGCCTGCGCGATCTGGATCACCGCGAAGCAGCGTGCCCATGACTGAGAACAACAACGACAACAACACGGGGGACGACGCCAAGGAGCGCGTCGTCGGCACCCCGACGGACACCACCGACGTGGTGACCGAGACCTCCGCGAAGGCTGAGAGCGAGCACAACGGGCCGTACCTGGCCTCGGAGACTCACCAGCACTCGGAGGAGAAGCAGCGCCGTGGCGAGAAGCTCGCCTCGGTGTGGTTCATCATCGCCTTCCTCGGCGGTGTGGGGTTCATCGTCTCGTACTTCCTGTTCCCGCCCACGGCGGCGGGACCTGCGATCGCCGACCCGCAGATCGGCCAGTACTCGAACGTGCTGCTTGGTGGAACGCTCACCATCGCCATGTTCGGTATCGGCGCCGGTATGACGGTCTGGGCGCGCAACGTGATGCCGCACTACGAGGTGGCGTCGCCGTACGAGGAGCTTCCGTCCAGCTCGGAGGAGAAGGGGTCGTTCAGCGACTTCTTCATGAAGAGCGCGGACGAGAGCGGCTTCACCAAACGGCCGCTCATGCGTCGTACGCTCATCGCGGCCATGCTGCCGCTGGGCATCGCGCCGATCGTCCTGCTGCGCGACACCGGCCCTCTGCCGGGCGAGCAGATGAAGGTCACCCCGTGGGTCGACGGCATGCACATGTACGTCGAGGGCACCCACCGCAAGATCAGGGCCGAGGACCTGGAGAACGACCCGTACGGGATGATCTCCGCCCTCCCCGCCCTGGACGACGAGCGGTACCCGCACGGGATCAGCCTCACCGACCAGGCCAAGTCCGTCATCCTGCTCATCAAGATGCCGGAGGACGACTGGAAGGGCGGGATGAACGACGCCGTCCGCGAGGGCAGCGACGAGACCCGCCTCAACTGGACCCACGACGGCATCGTGGCGTACTCGAAGATCTGCACGCACGTGGGTTGCCCCGCCGCGCTCTACGAGCGCACCACGCACCGCATCCTGTGCCCGTGCCACCAGTCGACGTTCGACGCCTCGGACGGCGCCAAGGTGGTCTTCGGTCCCGCGCACCGTCCCCTGCCCCAGCTGCCGATCGGCGTCGACGATGAGGGCTACCTCATCGCCAAGGGCGACTTCAACGAGCCGACCGGGCCGACGTTCTGGGAATACAGGAAGGACTAGTCGATGAGTAAGACCACGCAAGCCCCCAAGGCGCTGCGCGGCGTCGGAAACTTCATCGACGACCGCTTCCACCTGGCCAAGACCGGTGAGAAGAACCTTCGCAAGGTCTTCCCGAACCACTGGTCCTTCATGCTGGGCGAGATCGCGCTGTACTCGTTCATCATCCTGCTCGTCAGCGGTGTGTTCCTCACGCTGTGGTTCAAGCCGAGCATGATCGAGGTCGTCTACGACGGCTCCTACGAGCGCCTCCAGGGCGTTCCGATGAGTGAGGCGTTCGCCTCGACCCTCTACATCGACTTCGACGTCCGTGGCGGGTTCCTCGTTCGACAGATCCACCACTGGGCCGCGCTGATCTTCGTGGCCTCGCTGGTGGTGCACGCGCTCCGGGTGTTCTTCACCGGTGCGTTCCGCAAGCCGCGTGAGATCAACTGGCTCATCGGTGTCGCCATCTTCACCCTGGCCATGGTCGAGGGCCTCTTCGGCTACTCGCTGCCGGACGACCTGCCCTCGGGCATGGGTGTCCGCATCCTCCAGGGCGTGATGCTGGCGCTGCCGCTGGTGGGCTCCTACGTGTCGATGTTCCTCTTCGGCGGGGAGTTCCCCGGCGAGGACATCATCACGCGCCTGTACATGTTGCACGTGCTGCTGATCCCCGCGCTGCTGCTGGGGCTCATCGTCGCGCACTTCATGATCCTCTGGCACCAGAAGCACACGCAGTACCCAGGACAGGGGCGAACGGACAAGACCGTGGTGGGAACACCCATGTTCCCCGCGTTCGCGGTCAAGGCGGGCGGGTTCTTCTTCTTCACGTTCGCCGTGATCGCCGGTCTGAGCGCGTTCGTCCAGATCAACCCGATCCACCTGTTCGGCCCGTTCACTCCGACGTCCATCACCTCCGGTCTCCAGCCGGACTGGTACATGGGCTTCATGGAGGGTTCGCTGCGTATCTTCCCGAACACCCTGGACTTCACGATCCCGATCGGCGCCGGGTACCCGGTCATGACGGCGGTCCTGGTCCCGGGTCTGGTGGTGCCGGGCCTGATCTTCGGTGCCATGGGCGCCTGGCCGTTCGTGGAGCAGTGGATCACCGGCGACAAGCGGGCCCACAACGTCGCGGACCGTCCTCGCAACGCCCCGGTCCGCACCGGTCTGGGTGTCGCGGGCATCGTCTTCTACGGTGTGCTCTGGCTCGCCGGGTCGAACGACATCCTGTCGGAGACCTTCTCGATCGACCTGTACCTGACCACGTACATCTTCCGTGTGCTGGTCATCGCCGGTCCGATCGTGGGCTACATCGTGACCAAGCGGATCTGCCTCGGTCTCCAGCGCCGTGACCGGGAGACCCTGGAACACGGTTACGAGAGCGGCATCATCCAGCAGCTGCCCAGCGGTGAGTTCATCGAGGTTCACAAGGAGAACTCCGACGAGACCACCCACGTGCTGGAGAGCAAGCCGGTCATCACCTCGACCGCTCTGGAAGAGGACGCGACCGACGACAACGGCGTGGAGAACCCGGCGGCCCGCAAGCCGACCGGCAAGCTGCGCCGTGCGCTCGCCCACTGGTACACGAAGGACAACGTGTCCTTCGAGGGCGTGGAGGCCCACACCGGCCACCACCTGCACCACTCCTCTCACGGGGACGACAAGGGCCACTAGGGTCCACCTGTCGTGACGACGGACCCGGCCGCATCGCGCGGCCGGGTCCGTCGTGTTTCCACCGGAGGCCTCCCCGGGGCCCTCAGGCCGTCGCTGGGGCCTCCGGGGCCGTCGCCCGGGTCAGTGGTCGTCCCCGGTCCGTCGGAGGTGCCAGGAGGCAGCCAGGGGCGGGCGCGGGGTCCGGGAACCACGGAGGGGGGGGGGCCCCCCGGGGGGGGGGGGCCCCCCCCGCAACCGGGGGGGGGGGGGGCGCCCCCCCGGCTATAGGGGGGGGGGAGGGGGGCCAGCAGGGGGTAGC
>NZ_JBHYOW010000013.1:0-44051 GCF_042745575.1 Nocardiopsis sp. NPDC058789 | reverse complement strand
CGGTTCCGTCGTCGGTCCCTGTAGGCCGCCTGGGGGGGGGGCGGGGGCGGGGAACCACGTTGGGGGCCGACCGCCCGGGGCGGTCGGCCCCCTCCGGTCAACGGGAGCGTCGGGCTCAGCCCGCGTAGATGTCGTCGATCTCCTTGCTCCACTGCTTGCTGACGACGTGCCGCTTGACCTTCAGGGAGGCGGTCATCTGGCCGCCCTCCTCGGTGAAGTCACTGGGCAGGATCTTGAACTTCTTGATGCCCTCGGCCTTGGAGACGGCCTTGTTGGCGTCGTCCACGGCGCCCTGGATGGCTGCGTTGAGGTCGGCGTCGGCGGTGAGGTCGGAGATCTCGCCGGTCTTGCCGTTGGCGGACTTCCACAGCTCGAAGGACTCCGGGTCGATGGTGACCAGGGCCGCGATGAACTTGCGGTTGTCACCCACGACCATGCACTGGCTGACCAGGGCGTGGGAGCGGATGCGGTCCTCCAGGACGGCCGGGGCGACGTTCTTGCCGCCCGCGGTCACGATGATCTCCTTCTTGCGGCCGGTGATGCTGAGGAAGCCGTCGGCGTCGAGGGAGCCGAGGTCACCGGTGCGGTAGAAGCCGTCCTCGAAGGCCTCCTTGGTGGCCTTCTCGTTCTGCCAGTAACCGACCATGATGTGGTCGCCCTTGAGCAGGATCTCGCCGTCGTCCGCGATGCGCACGGTCGTGCCGGGCATGGGCTGGCCGACGGTGCCGATCTTGTTGAAGCCGGGGCTGTTGACCGAGGTCGGCGCGGTGGTCTCGGTGAGGCCGTAGCCCTCGATGATCGTCAGGCCGACGCCGCGGAAGAAGTGCCCGAGACGGTCGCCCAGGGCGGAGCCGCCGGAGACCGCGTAGTGGGCCTCGCCGCCGAGGCGGTCCGTGATCTTCCCGTAGACCAGCTTCTTGAACAGGCCGTGCTTGAGCTTGAGGGTGAACGGGACGTTCCCGGTGGCCAGCGCCTTGCTGTACTCGATGGCGGTGTCGGCGGCGGCGTTGAAGATCTTGCCCTTGCCCTCGCCCTCGGCCTTCTGCTGGGCCTTGGTGAAGACCTTCTCGAACACGCGGGGGACCGCGAGGAGGAAGGTGGGCCTGAAGACCGAGAACTGGTCGATCAGGTCCGGGCCGGTGCTGGGGTAGTGGCCCAGGACGGCCTTGCCCTCGATGACCATGACCTGCACGAAGCGCGCGAAGACGTGCGCGAGGGGCAGGAAGAGGAGGGTGGAGGGGGTGCCCTCGTGGCCGAGGATGATCGGCTTGGCCGGGCCCTCCAGCGCGGAGTGGGCGATGAAGAGGAAGTTGCGGTGGGTGAGTTCGCAACCCTTGGGGCGGCCGGTGGTGCCGGAGGTGTAGATGAGGGTGGCGAGGTCGTCGGCGCCCACCGCGGTGCGGCGGGTCTCGAGGTCCTCGTCGGAGACGTCGGTGCCTGTGGCGGTGAGGGCCGTGAGGTCGTCGCCGTCGAAGCGCCACAGGTGGGCGAGCTCGGGGGTGTTGGCCCGGATGCCCTCGACGCGCTTGGCGTGGTCCTCGGTCTCGACGAACGCGGCCTTGGCGCCGGAGTCGGAGAGGATCCACTCGATCTGCTCGGCGGAGGAGGTCTCGTAGATCGGTACGGTGACGGCGCCGATCGACCAGATGGCGTAGTCGACCGCGGTCCACTCGTAGCGGGTGCGCGACATGAGCGCGACACGGTCGCCCTGCCCGATGCCCGCGTTGATCAGGGCCTTGGCGTATCCGACGATGTCGCCGTGCAGGCGCTCGACGGTCACGTCGCGCCACTGGCCGGACCCGGCCTCCTCCTGACGGCGGGCGGCGACGGCGTTCGGCTCGCTGGCCGCGCGCGCAAAGAGCGTGTCGGTCAGCCGCGCGTCGTCGGAGATCTCAGCCTTCGCGGGAGAGCTGTATTCGCGCACGTGATGCTCCTGGACGTGTACGGGTTCTGGGTGGTGGGGACGTGACGACCGTAACAACACCATCCTACTCGTGAGTAGAACAGGTTGCCGTTCGGTATCCAACGGTGATCCGAGCTTGACGCGCCTCGCGGGGCGAACCCGCTGTTCGTCGGGCGTCCGCCGGTGGCCGGGCGTGGTCGGGTCGGGGCCTTCCCCTGTGGTGTTGTCGGCGTGACCGCGCCTGTGGGAGGGCGGTCGCCTCTCGTCGGGCCGTCCGGGAGTGCGCAGGTCAAGCGGGTGATCCCGGTGGGTGCTCGCGCGGAGCCGAGACTACCGCGCGGCGGGTTCCTCGCGCACATCCGGTGAGGTTCGCGTCGAATCCCCTCGAAACGGACGACCGTTCGCCCTCCTCGGTGCCCGCGGGTCCGCGTGTGTCCTCCCGGTCTCCACAACGTGACGCGGCCCCGGGGTCATCCCCGGGCGTGACCCCCGGGCGCCCCTGGCTCTTCCCTGAACCTCCCCCGGGGCGCCTGTCGACCCCGGGGCGGGGCGGTTACCGTGATGCCAGACGCACCTACAGGAGGCTCACGGACATGACCGAGAACAACACCGGGCGCTCGGAGCGGACGGGCGGCGGAAGCGCCGACGGCCCCGACCTCATCGACGACGCCCTGCGCCTCGTGGACGGCCTCCAGCGCAAGCTCCTGGTCGCCGGGGTCAAACGCGGGGTCAGCGCGGTCACCCACCCCCCGGCCAAGGCCGACGTGTGGGAGGAGGCGATCCGCGTGGAGACGCGGGAGCAGCGCCCCCCGCTGGAGGAGTTCGTGGAGATCGTGCGCAAGAGCGCCCCGGAGGTCGCGGGGCACCTCGGGCGGGCCGGGCTGTCCTTCGCGGACGCCGTCGGGCGCACCTGGGGAGTGATGGAGCGCTCCTTCGAGCAGGGGCGGGAGGAGGCCGCGCGGGCACGCGAGGAGCGGGAGAGGCGTGAGCGCGACGACCGTGAGCGGGACGCGCGCGCCCACCGTGAGTCGCCGGAGGGTGCGGACGAGGCTTCCAGGCCTGGTGAGAGCGGGTAGGGCGCGGCGGACTCGCGGGTCACAGTGGGGGATCGGGGCGAACCGGACAGTGGTCGCTCTCGGGGTGTGCGGCGACGCCTGAGCCTGGTTTAATCGAATGGTTTACACCATTTGAAAACCATCTGCCATGAACCTTGAGACTTATGTCAGAGTTCGGGCGTAAGTAGAAGGAGCTGCCCCCATGCTGACCATTGGCGTAGACATCGGCGGGACCAAGGTCGCCGCCGGTGTCGTCGACCACGACGGGCAGATCCTGGACAAGGTCAAGTACCCCACTCCGTCCCACGACCCCGACGGTCTGGCCGAGGTCGTCGGACGGGCGGTGCGGGAGCTCCGCGAGCGTCGGCCCGAACGCGAGGTCGGCGCGGTGGGCGTGGGGGTGGCCGGATTCGTCGACGAGGACCGCGCCACCGTCCAGGTCGCCGTCAACCTGGGTCTGCTCGACGAACCCCTCAAGGAGCGTGTGCGGCGCCACGTCGACCTGCCCGTGGTCGTCGAGAACGACGCCAACGCCGCCGCCTGGGCCGAGGCCCGCTTCGGCGCGGGGCGGGGCAGCGACCACATCGTCTGCGTGACCCTGGGCACCGGGATCGGCGGCGGACTGGTCCTCGGCGGCGCCCTGCACCGGGGCCGCCACGGAGTCGCCGCCGAGGTCGGCCACTACCGCATGGTCCCGCACGGCCGCCGCTGCGCCTGCGGCAACCACGGCTGCTGGGAGCAGTACGCCAGCGGTCGGGCCCTGGTGGCCGAGGGGCAGGACCTGGCCCGTACCGACCCCGAGAGGGGCGAGCGCATGCTCAAGCTCGCCGACGGCCTCGTGGAGCGGATCGAGGGCGAGGTCATCACCCGCGCCGCCATGGAGGGCGACCCGGCCGCCCTGGAGTGCTTCCGGATCGTGGGGGACTGGGCCGGGCTCGGCCTGGCCGACCTGGCCGCGATCCTGGACCCCGAGTGCTTCGTCCTCGGCGGCGGGGTCTCCGACGCGGGCGACATCCTGCTCGACCCGGTCCGCGCCTCCTTCGCGCGACACGTCTCCGGTCGCCCCGGCCGCCGCCTTGCCGAGGTGCGCGTCGCCGAGCTCGGCGGCGAGGCGGGCATCGTCGGCGCGGGCGACCTCGCCCGGCACTGAGGACCGACGAGAAGGGGGCGGCCACCGGGAACACCCGGTGTCCGCCCCCTTCGGCCGTCCGACGCTACCCCGCGTCGCTCGGCGGCGTCTCGGCCTGCTCGGCGTCGGCGCGGTCGGAGGCCTTCCGTGCGCGCTTCTCCTCGCGCCTGGCCTCCCTGCGGGCCTGGCGATCGGACCTTCGCTCGGCGCGGCGGGTCCGGCGCTCGTCCTTGGCGCTGGCCTGCTGCTCGCGTCTGGCCTCCTTCTCCTCCGCCTCGATCTCGGCCTTGACCGCCTGGGCGTAGCGGTCCACGTACTCCTGGCCGGAGAGCTCCATGAGGGCGTACATGATCTCGTCGGTGATCGCCCGCAGGACCCGCTGGTCCTTCTCCATCCCGTAGTACCGGGAGAAGTCGAGCGGCTTGCCGAAGACGACCTTGGGGCGCACACCCAGCTTGGGGACGGTGCGCCCGGGGGGCATGATCTTCTCCAGGTTGATCATCGCCATCGGCACGACGGGGGCCCTGGCCTCCAGAGCGAGCCGCGCCACCCCGGTGCGGCCCCGGTAGAGCTTGCCGTCAGGGGAACGGGTGCCCTCGGGATAGATGCCCAGCAGGTCGCCGCGCTTGAGGACGCGCAGCCCGGTGCGCAGGGCCGCCTCGCTCGCCTTGCCGCCGGAGCGGTCGATGGGGATCTGGCCCACACCGGTGAAGAAGGCCCGGCTGAGGAACCCCTTCACGCCGGTGCCGGTGAAGTACTCGGCCTTGGCGAGGAAGGTGATCTTGCGCGGCAGCGGCAGCGGACCGAAGAAGTGGTCGGAGAACGACAGGTGGTTGCTGACCATGACGGCCGGACCACGCCGGGGCACGTTCTCCACGCCCTCCGCGCGGGGTTGCCACAACACGGCCAGGATCGGCCCCAGGATCGCCTTGACCACCCAGTAGAACATCGCTTCAGATCACCCCTGCATACGCGGGGAGCACTGGGCAGGGCCTGCCACGTCTCACTGTCCCGCTCGGCTGACATTGTCCGGAACGCCTCCGCCGCGAACACGGGGAGACTGACGGAGGTCATCTTCCCACCACGTGCGGGTCTCCACCAAAAGCATCCGGAACGGACCCGTGCCGTTCGTCGCGGGTCGGGAGGGGACGCGCCGCGGGGGCACTGTCGAGGATACTCACGACCGGTGTGGGCGTCGCGGCAGGTCCGCCCTCGGCACCCGGGAACACGCCGGGCGCTCCCGGAGTTCGGGCAGGAGAACGCTACCGTTCACTCGATGACAAACGCTCGCCCGAGCGACTAGCCTCACGGCTGGGGCCGCCGTCCCAGCCGGTTCCCCGCCGAACGATCCCGGGAGCAGACCTGTGAGACCGACCAGCGCCATCCCCCTGATCCCGGGGGCGGACCCCTTCAGTCACACGGGTTCGGGCGTCGGAGTCCTGCTCTGCCACGGGTTCACCGGGTCGCCGTACTCGATGCGCCCCTGGGCGGAGTACCTGGCCGAGGCGGGGCTGACCGTCGAACTCCCGCGCCTGCCCGGGCACGGGACCACCTGGCAGGACATGGCCACCACCACCAGCGACGACTGGTACGCGGCGGTGGAGTCGGCCCTGCTCGACCTCGCCGACCGGTGCGACGAGGTGTACGTCATGGGCCTGTCCATGGGCGGGGCCCTCACCCTGCGCCTGGCCCAGGAACACCCCGACATCGTTCGCGGTGTGGTCGTGGTCAACCCCTCCCTGACCGTGGAGGACCGCAGGCTCCCGGTGATCGCGCCGATCCGCCACCTGGCGGCGCGCCTGATGCCCTCCACCCCGGGCCTGTCCAGCGACGTCGCCATCGAGACCGCCTCCGAGGGCGGGTACGACCGGGTGCCCACCGCCGCCGCCGCGACACTCCCGAAGCTGTGGCGCGCGGTTCAGGACGGCATGTCCGGTTTGCGGGCGCCGGTTCTGGCCTACCGGAGCCCCCAGGACCACGTCGTCGGACCGGACAGTCTGCGTATCCTCGCCAGGAGAGCGGTGAACACGCGACTGACGATCCACCTGCTCCACGACAGCTACCACGTCGCGACCCTCGACCACGACGCCGCCACCATCTTCGAAGGAAGCCTCGCGTTCGTACGCGAGCGCGGGAGAAGCGGGGAAGGATCCGACCGATGACGCAACGTCGGGGCAACGGCCTGCTCGCCGACGCCTACGTTCCGCTGATCCTGCTCGCGCCCTCCCACGCGGACCTCATGCTGGAGGCGCTGCGGCGCAGCGGGATCGCCGCCTACGCGGTCCCCCTGGCCGAGGACGTCCTGGAACCCTCCGGTGGCCAGACGGAGGACCCGCCCACCGACCACCTCTACGTCGACGCCGAGGAGCGGGGCGCCGCCGAGCGCGTGCTCGGCTCCGAACTGCCCGACCTGAGCGACCGGGACGCCGGGCCGGACCTGCTGGCCCCCCGTGTCGAGACCAGACCTGAGGCCGAGGGCGAGGAGAGCCAGGAACCCACCGCCGCGCACGAGGGCAACGACACGCCCGTCGGCGGCGACCTGCTCGACGGACCCCCGGCCGACATCGAGCCCGAGGCGCCGAGGAGGCGCCCCAAGGACGAGGACGACGTCTGGAACGACCTGGTCGCGCGTTTCTACGACGACACCGAGGGCACCAGTGAACAGCGCGGCCGGGTCGCCTGGCCCGACGTCGAGAACCTCAGCGCCCCGGACGAGCACCAGACCCGGCTCGGGGACATCCTCGCCAACCTGCCCCGGGACCCGGGCGAGGACGACGACGAGGAGTCCCGCGGGGAGGACCGACGCCGCGCCGAGGCGGAGATGGAGGGCCACTACGAGCCCCCGCCGCCACCACCCCTGCTCCAGGGCGACCGGGTGGGCATCGCGGCCTGGATCGGCCTCCTGGGCGGTCCGGTGCTGCTCTTCGGGGCCGCCTTCCTGGGGTTCACGCTGCCCAACGGGATCATGTTCCTGGCCGTCGCGGCCTTCCTGACCAGCTTCGTCGTGCTCATCCTGCGGATGACCGACTCGCGGCCCCCCGGTGACAACGGTCCCGACAACGGGGCGGTGGTCTGACCCCTGGGCTTCGACGTCCCCCTCTGGCGCACCATCGCCCTGTTCCGCGCCGTCGCTCTGGTCTACGCCGTGGTGCCGCTCGCCCAGCACCACGCGTACCTGTCCAGACCCTGGGTCGCCTGGGCGGTGCTGGTCGTCATGGCCGCCTGGACCGTGGTGACGACCTACGCCTACGCGCGTCCGGCCTGGCGCACCTCGCGCCTGCTGGTGGCCGACCTCGCCGTGGCCTTCGGCTGCATGTTCGCCACGGGGCTGGCGGCCGCCCCCCACTACCTCACCCAGGCGCCCCCGCTGAGTTCCTACTGGTTCGCGGGGGCCGCCCTGTCGGCCAGCGTCATCTGGGGGCGACGCGGAGCCGCCACGGTCGCCCTCGCCTACGGCGGAGCGGACATCACCCTGCGCCTTCTGATGGACGCCAACGTGACCGCCGCCACCGTGCGGGGTGTGGCGCTGCTCCTGCTGGCCTGCCTGGCCGTGGGCTACATGGCACGGGTCGCGGAGCAGGCCGAGGAGCGCTTCGCCCGGGCGGTGACCATGGAGGCGCGCATCCGGGAACGCGAACAGCTCGCCCGTTCCATCCACGACTCCGTCCTCCAGGTCCTGGCGCTCGTGCGCCGCCGTGGCGACGAGATCGGAGGCCAGGCCGCCGAGCTGGGCCGGATGGCCGGTGAGCAGGAGGTGCGGCTGCGGTCCCTGCTCACCGACGGCCTGGACGCGGCGGCGTCCGTGCCCTCCGGGCCCGGGACCGAGGCCGCCCCGGGCGCCCCCGCCGACCTGCGGGAGGCCCTGCGCCGTCTGGAGTCCGTGCGCGTCTCGGTCTCGGCGCCCGCCACCCCGGTGCTCCTGCCCGGGGACACCGCCGCCGAACTCGCCGCCGCCGCGTCCGCCGCCCTCGACAACGTGGAGCGGCACTGCCCGCCCGGGACCAGGGCCTGGGTCCTGCTGGAGGACGAGGGCCACGCGGTCACCGTGACCGTGCGCGACGACGGCCCCGGCATCCCGCCCGGGCGCCTGGAACGGGCCCGTGACGAGGGCCGCCTCGGCGTCGCGCAGTCGGTCGTCGGCCGGATCCGCGACCTCGGTGGCACCACGGAGCTGTTCTCGGAGCCAGGGGAGGGCACCGAGATCGAGATGTCCGTCCCCCGGGACTGACCCCTCCGGCGGACCGGGGTCAGCGGAGCGGGGGCCCTGCCCCGGGGTCCTCCTGGTGGGAGAAGCGCTCCTCGTTCCACGGGTCGGCCCGGTTGTGGTAGCCGCGCTCCTCCCAGAACCCCCGGCGATCACCCACCATGTACTCCACGGACCGCAGCCACTTCACGCTCTTCCAGCCGTACAGGTGGGGCACCACCAGGCGCACGGGGAAGCCGTGCTCCGGGGCGAGCGGCACGCCGTCGCGGTGCGTGGCGAGCAGTACCCCGTCGTCGAGGAAGTCGTCCACCCGCAGGTTGGCGCTGTATCCGTACTCCCCCCAGGCCATCACGTGCGTGACCTCGGGGGAGGGCGGGGCGAGGTGGACGAGGTCGGCGGCCGGAACCCCGCCCCAGGGGACGTCGGGAACGCTGAACCGCATCACGCAGTGGAAGTCGCGGACGACGTCCCTGCGGGGCAGGGCGCCGAACTCCTCCCAGGTCCACCGGTAGGTGCCCAGCGACTCGGTCGCGCCGAAGACGCGGAAGTCCCACCGCTGCGGTCGGAAGGTCGGCACCCGGCCGTAGTGGAGGGGCCTGTGCTCGTACCGGACCGCCTGGCCCGGAGGCAGCCGTGGTCGCTGGTCCCCGCCCGTGTCCCCGGCCTCGTCGCCCTCGGACAACCCGTTCCCCCGTCCCTTCGCTCCGGCCCCGCGGTCCCCGGTACGTCCCCCCGTGCCGGGGCGGACGACGGCGTCCTGTCATCCTGCCAGGCGCCCGCGAGAGCCACGTCACTCCCCCCGGTTGTGTGGGGGAGTGCTCACCTTGCGCTATAGTCGCTGCCATGCAGCAGAACTTTTGGCGCTTTTATGGCTACCGGCCCATCTCCCCGGTCGCCTGTGAAGCGCTGCGCTGACACAGACGATCTTCCAGGAGCCCCGGGCCGGTAACGGCCCGGGGCTCCTTTGTTTTCGCCCGGGGTCGAAGCCCCCGGCCCCGGCGTGACAGCCGCGCGGCTCAGCCACCCAAACACACAGGGACAACCACATGGTCATCGTTATGGCGCCGGGCGCCACCGCCGACAACATCGACGCCCTCGTCGAGCTGGTCACCTCCGCCGGAGGCGAGGCGTACGTGACACGCGGCGTCAGCCGCACCATCATCGGCCTGGTCGGCGACGTCGAGCGCTTCCAGGACCTCGGCCTGGCCGCCAAGCCCGGTGTGAGCGACGTACTGCGCATCTCGGCGCCGTACAAGCTCGTCAGCCGCGAGAACCACGACAGCCGCACCGTGGTCAGCGTGCGCGGTGTCCCGATCGGCGGCGACAACATGACCGTCATCGCCGGGCCCTGCGCGGTCGAGACCCCCGAGCAGACCCTGGAGGCCGCCCTCATGGCCAGGGCCGCCGGGGCGGCGCTCCTGCGCGGCGGAGCCTACAAGCCCCGCACCTCCCCGTACGCCTTCCAGGGGCTGGGTGAGGAGGGCCTGAAGATCCTCGCCGACGTGCGCGAGAAGACCGGTCTGCCGATCGTCACCGAGGTCGTGGACGCCGCCGACGTCGAGCTGGTCGCCTCGTACGCGGACATGCTCCAGGTGGGCACCCGCAACATGCAGAACTTCGCCCTGCTCCAGGCGGTCGGGGACGCCGGGAAGCCGGTCCTGCTCAAGCGCGGCATGAGCGCCACCATCGAGGAGTGGTTGATGGCCGCCGAGTACGTCGCCCAGCGCGGCAACCTCGACATCGTCCTGTGCGAGCGCGGTATCCGCACCTTCGAGAAGGCCACCCGCAACACCCTGGACATCAGCGCCGTCCCGGTCGCGCAGAGCCTCACGCACCTGCCGGTGATCGTGGACCCGTCGCACTCCGGCGGCAAGCGCGACCTGGTCCTGCCGCTCTCCCGCGCGGCCATCGCGATCGGCGCCGACGGTGTCATCGTGGACGTGCACCCGAGCCCGGAGACCGCGCTCTGCGACGGCCCCCAGGCGCTGCTGGAGGAGGACCTGGCGGAGCTGCGGGACCTGGCGGGCACCCTGGCCACCCTGAGCGGCCGCACCCTCACCCCCGTGCCCGCGCGCGAACTCGCCCGCAGCTGAACCGCGCCCCCTGAGCCACGGGTCCAGGGGTGACACGACCGTGCCCCGGACGCTCACGAGCGTCCGGGGCACGTACCGTCGCCGGGCCCGAGGGCCCGTCGGTCCTACACGGCCGGGGTCACGGCCTTGGCGGCGGAGGGCGCGACCTGCGCGGGCGCGGCCTCGCCCAGGAAGCTGGGGCGGTGCAGCTGAGCGGTGGTCACCAGGTGCTCGGCCAGCTCCTCGGCGTCCAGGCGCTTCTCGATCTGCCGCAGGTCACCGATCTTCGCGGCGGTCTCGACCTGACGCGGCGTCAGCATCGTGCAGCAGTCCTCGTCCGGCAGCTCCGAGATGGCCAGCGTCCCGATCCTCCGGGCCTGGTCCATGATCTCGGTCTTGTCCATGCCGATGAGGGGCCGCAGGATCGGCAGGTCCACCGCGTCGTCCAGGGCGGTGAGGTTGGTCATCGTCTGGCTGGAGACCTGGCCCAGGGCGTCCCCCGTGATCAGGCACTCCGCCTTGAGGTCGTCGGCCAGGGCCTCGGCGGTCTTGAGCATCAGGCGCCGCTGGGCCACGATCTGGAGCCGCTCGATACCGGAGCTCTTCAGCTGCTGCTGGGCCTTGCCGAAGGGGACCACGAACAGGCGCGAGCCCACCTGGTAGCGGTCCAGCTGGCGGACCAGGCTGTAGGCCTTGTAGATGGACTCGGGTCCGGTGAAGGGCATCCCGGAGAAGTGCAGGAAGTCCACCTTGAGCCCGCGCCGGATCATCCGGTGGGCGGCGACGGGGGAGTCGATGCCGCCGGACATCAGCACCAGGCCCCGCCCGCTCATCCCGGCGGGCAGACCGCCCTGGCCGGGGACGCCGTCGGTGAAGACGAACGCCTCGTCCTTGTCGACCTCGACGTGGAGGGTGTTGTCGGGACGCTTGAGGTTCACCTTGTAGCCGTGCGCCTCGATGATCTTGGAACCGAGGTACCCGGCCAGCTCACCGGAGTTCATCTCGAACCGCTTGTCACGGCGCCGGGCGCGCACCGCGAAGGTGCCCTCGCGGCCCGCCAGGGAACGCACGCCGATGTCGGTGATGGCGTCCAGGTCCTTGGCCACGCGACGGACCAGGTGCACCCAGACCACGCCCATGACGTTGGCCATGCGGTCCGCGATCTCCGCGATCTCCAGGTCGGAGGCCCCGGGCTTGCGCACGATGATCACGCCCGCGCCGCGCTGGGAGAGGCGGATGTCGCCCAGGTCGCGCACGGAGGACCTGATGTTGTTGTGCAGGCGGCGCTCGAACAGCTTGCGGTTGGAGCCCTTGAGAACGATCTCGCCGAGCTTCATGAGCACGCAGAGCTCGCCGAGCCCGGCGTCGGCTCCGACCTCGGTTACGGGGAGCGGCGCGGACTCCAGCGACGCGGACATGGTGCTACCTCCGGAGGGTGATGCCTGGGCTTGGGGACGGAACGATGCCTTCCAGTATCGAACAATCCCCGGACCGCTCGGTCCATTCCCGGAGTACACGGTCCTCGGATGAGACTCCGGACACGGCCGGGCCCCTCCCCGAAGCGGGGGAGGGGCCCGGTACGCGGTGCGGGCGCCTAGCCGAAGAAGACCTCGGCCTCCTCGTAGCGCTCCGCGGGCACGGTCTTGAGGGTGTCGGTGGCCTCGGCCAGGTCCACCCGCACGATGTCGGTGCCCTGGAGGCCGACCATCTTGCCGAAGGACTTGTCGTGCACGGCCTCGATGGCGTTCACGCCCAGGCGGGTGGCGAGCACGCGGTCGAAGGCGGTGGGGGTGCCGCCGCGCTGGACGTGGCCCAGTACGACCGAACGGGCCTCCTTGCCGGTGCGCCGCTCGATCTCCTCGGCCAGGTTCTGACCGATGCCGCCCAGGCGCACGTGGCCGAAGGAGTCCGTCTCACCGGTGGCCAGCTCCAGCTGCCCCGCCTTGGGGTGGGCGCCCTCCGCGACCACGATGATGGGCGCGTACTGGGTCTCGAAGCGGCTCTCGACGTGCTTGACGACCACGTCCATGTCGAAGGGGCGCTCGGGGATGAGGATGACGTTGGCGCCCGCGGCCATGCCCGAGTGCAGGGCGATCCACCCGGCGTGGCGGCCCATGACCTCCACCACCAGGGCGCGGTGGTGCGACTCCGCCGTGGTGTGCAGGCGGTCGATCGCCTCCATGGCGATGTTGACCGCCGTGTCGAACCCGAACGTGTAGTCCGTGGCGTTGAGGTCGTTGTCGATGGTCTTGGGCACGCCGACCACGTTCACGCCGCGGTCGTGCAGCTGGCGGGCGACACCCAGGGTGTCCTCGCCGCCGATAGCGACCAGAGCGTCCACGCCCAGTCCGGCCATGTTGTCCTTGACCCGCTCGACGCCGCCCTCGATCTTCATGAGGTTGGTGCGGGAGGAGCCGAGGATCGTGCCGCCACGGGGGAGGATTCCGCGTACGGCGGCGATGTCCAGGGGCATGGTGTCGCCCTCCAGGGGGCCGCGCCAGCCGTCCCGGAAGCCGACGAACTCGTACCCGTAGTCCTTGATGCCCTTGCGGACCACGGCGCGGATGACCGCGTTCAGACCAGGGCAGTCTCCACCACCGGTCAGCACCCCGACTCGCATACGAATTCTCCTCGACGTTGGTGGGTGTTCCGGGCGCTGGCGCCCTATGGTCTAGACCATAGTGGGCGGGGGTGGCCCAGGCCAACCCCGCTCCTTGCACGGCATCCGAAACCCCGCGTTCCGGCCGTCGCCGCGTCACGGGGTCATTCGTCCAGGCCCTGGTCGATGGCGTAGCGCACCAGCTCCACCCGGTTGTGCAGGTGCAGTTTGGTCAGGGTGTTCTGGACGTGGTTCTGGACCGTGCGGTGGGAGATCGTGAGGCGGCGGGCGATCTGCTTGTAGGCCAGCCCCTTGGCCACCAGCCGCAGCACCTCGGTCTCACGCGGGGTCAGCTCGGGAGCCCGCTCCCGGCCGTCGGCCGCGCGGTCCTCCTCGGCGGACAGCCGCCGGTACTCACCGAGCACCAGTCCGGCCAGACCGGGGGTGTAGACGGCCTCACCGGTGTGCACCCGGCGGACGGCGTCCAGGAGCTCCTCGCGCCCGGCCGACTTCACCAGGTAGCCGGTGGCCCCGGCCTTGACCGCCGCCAGCACGTCGTCGCTCTCGCCGCTGGCCGAGAGCACCAGCACCCGTGGGGGCTCGGGCAGCGCCACCAGGGCGGCGGTCAGCTCCACGCCGTTGGTGTCGGGCAGGTGCAGGTCCACCACGGCCAGGGTGGGCCGGATCGCGGGAGCGATCCGCAGCGCCTTGGCGCCGTCGCCCGCCGTCCCCACCACGCGGAGTCCGGCCTCGGCCAGGTCCCGTGCCACCGCGTCACGCCACATGGGGTGGTCGTCCACGACCATCACCCGGATCTCGTCACCGCTCATGCCGCAGACACTACTCGGGCGTGTCCGGCGGGTACACGCCCTGACCGCCGCCCCCTTCCGGAAAGGGCAGGGGGCGGCGGTCATCCGGGCGGCGCGCGGCGGCGCGGAGTCCGGTCAGTCGTCCTCGTCCTCGTCGAGGTCGCCCAGGTCGATCCCGCCGGGGGTGGCGGTGAGCTTGATCTTGGTGCCCTCGGGAGCGGTCCCGGTGTGCGACTGGTGCGCCACCACACGGCCGCCGAAGATCCGCTCGACCTCGACGTCGAACCCGGCGTCCTCCAGTTCCTTGCGGGCGTCGCGGACGGAGTCGCCCACCACGTCCGGGACGTCGACCTCGGGCGGTCCGCTGGACACCGTCAGCGTGACGGACGCCCCGGGACCGACGTTGGTGCCGGTGTCGGGAGTCTGGCTGATCACCAGGCCCTTGTCGATGTTCTCGCTCTCCTCCTCGACGATCTCGGCCGACAGGCCCAGCTCGTCGAGGGTCTTCTCGGCGTCCTCGCGCTTCTCCCCGGCCAGGCTCGGCACGGGGATCCCGCTGCTGACGGTGATGGTCACCGTCCCCTCGCGGTCGGCGTCCGCACCCGCCTCGGGGCTGGTGGCCAGCACCTCGCCGGGGTCGTTGTCCGGGGAGTCCTGCTCCTCCTGGACGATGCTCTCGTCGTCGAAGCCGAGGTCCTCCAGCGCCTTGAGCGCGTTGGCGACGTCGTCGCCCACGAGGTCGGGCATGGACACGTTCTGCGGGCCCTTGGACAGGAACACCGTCACCGTGTCACCGGGGGAGAGCCGCGAGTCCACCTCGGGGTCGGTCTCACCGACCTCGCCGGCGGCGGCGTCGTCGCTGTACACCCGGTCGTCGGAGAGCTCCACGACCAGTCCGGCGCCCCGGATCTGCTCGCTGGCGGCCTCGGGGGACAGCCCGATCACGTCGGGGACGGCCTCGTAGCGGCCGAGCAGGAACCACCAGCCCGCCACACCCACGACCAGCGCCGTCACGAGCGCGCCGACCACCAGGAGGCGGTTGCGCGAGAACCACGACCCGCCCCGTCCGGGGTAGTCATCGTCGTCGTAGTCGCCCCCGCCCAGGTCGGCGCCGTTCATGTCGACGACCATCGTGGCGTTCTCGGTGCCCGGACCGGCGCCGCCCGCGATCAGCTGGGGCGCGGTCATGGTGGCCGCCGCGTTGGCCTGCGGGGCCACGGGGGCCAACGGCGCGGCCGAGCCCGGCGTCGGGTCCGGCAGGGTCCGCAGGACCTCCAGGACCTTGGCCAGGTACTGGCCCGCGTTGCTCGGACGGTACCGGGGGTCGCGCTCGGTGGCCTTGGTGACCAGGCCGTCCACCTCGGGCGGCAGGTTCGGCAGGAAGTGGGAGGGGCGCGGAACGTCCTCGGTCACGTGCTGGTAGGCGATCGCGATCGGGGTCTCGCCGGTGTGCGGCTGGCCGCCGGTGAGCAGTTCGTAGAGCATGATCCCGGCCGCGTACACGTCGCTGCGCGCGTCGGCGGTGCCCTTCTCGATCTGCTCGGGCGCCAGGTAGGCGGCCGTGCCCATGAGCGTGCCGGTGCGGGTCAGGCCCTGGTTGGACTGTTCCACCGCGCGGGCCAGACCGAAGTCGGCCACCTTGACCCGGCCGTCCTTGCTGATCAGGACGTTCTCGGGCTTGACGTCGCGGTGCACCATCCCGGCCTGGTGGGCGGCCCCCAGCGCGGCCAGCACCGAGGCCATGAAGTTCAGGGCCTGCTTCGGAGCCAGTCGTCCGTGTGCCTTGAGGATGTCGCGCAGGGTCTGGCCCGGGACGTACTCCATGGCGAGGAAGACGTGTCCCTGGTCCTCACCCTGGTCGAAGACCTGCACGACGTTGGGGTGGGAGAGCTTGGCGACCGAGTGCGCCTCGTTGATGAAGCGCTGGACGAAGGTCGGGTCCTGGGCCAGGGAGGGGTGCATGACCTTGAGGGCCAGGCGTCGGTCCAGCCTCAGGTCGTGGGCGACGTAGACCGTCGCCATGCC
Organism: Nocardiopsis sp. NPDC058789; assembly: GCF_042745575.1. Classification (NCBI taxonomy): domain Bacteria; kingdom Bacillati; phylum Actinomycetota; class Actinomycetes; order Streptosporangiales; family Nocardiopsidaceae; genus Nocardiopsis; species Nocardiopsis sp. NPDC058789. Next base: position 28,255 of record NZ_JBHYOW010000013.1, on the reverse strand, counting down.
GCCACCGGCGATCCTTGACTCGACGAAGTAGCGACGGTCCAGCGTCGCGCCTACAAGCGGGTCGGAAGTCGTCATGTCCACGGCGGAGTTGTGTCCTTGCTGCGGGGAGCGCGGGCGTTCGCGGCCGGTGGCGCGTACCCGACACCTGGTGTCGATCCGACACGATAGCGGAAGCCGGTGTCAGGTCTGCCCCGCGGTTCACGGTCGCGACGGCCCCCGTGTCCACCGTCGTGGAGCCCGACCGGAGGGTCGGTTCGGGGCGTTCGCGCCTGGGCGGTCTGAGGGTGCGGTGCCGTCGCGCGGCACGCGCACCCTCCCACGGTAGGGGACGGGACCAAACCCGTCGGTAACGGTCCGTTCGCGTGTCGTCACCGGGGGTTCGCGCGGTGTGTCGGAACGGGTGATCGTCCCAGGTCCGGAGCCCCGGACCACCGCACCGGAGTCCTCCCGGCGGACTCAGACCACGTCGGGGCTGGAGGCCCTGGCGTGGCGGCGGACCGGGATGCGTCCGGCCAGCCGCGCACCGCGACCGGCGCGCACGGCGTCGCGCATCGCCGCCGCCATCCGCACCGGCTCCCGGGCGCGTGTCACGGCCGTGGCCAACAACACCGCGTCGCACCCGAGCTCCATCGCCAGGGCGGCGTCGCTCGCCGTCCCGATGCCCGCGTCCACGATCACCGGGACCTCGGCCTGTTCGACGATCAGCTCCAGGTTGTGCGGGTTGCGGATGCCCAGGCCCGAACCGATCGGCGCGGCCAGCGGCATCACGGCGGCGCAGCCCAACTGCTCCAGGCGACGGGCCAGCACCGGGTCGTCGTTGGTGTAGGGCAGGACAGTGAAGCCGTCGTCGACCAGCGCCTCCGCGGCGTCCAGTAGTTCCACCGGGTCGGGCAGGAGGGTGTGCTCGTCGGCGACCACCTCCAGCTTCACCCAGTCGGTGCCCAGGGCCTCACGGCCGAGCCTCGCGGTGCGCACGGCGTCCACGGCGGTGAAGCACCCGGCGGTGTTGGGCAGCGGGCGGATGCGGTTGCGCTCCAGGACGTCCCACACCGACCCCTGGGTGCCCGGGGTGATCCGGCGCATGGCCACGGTGGTGAGTTCGGTTCCCGACGCCAGGAGGGCGTCCTCCAGGACCTCCAGCGAGGGCGCCCCGCCGGTGCCGGTGATGAGTCGGGACCCGAAGGAGACCCCCGAGATGACCAGCGGGTCCTCCGACACGTGTGCCGCGACGGTCACGGACTCGGACGTCTGTGTCATGGTTCAGCCTCCCTGTACGGCGGTGAGCACGTCCACGCGGTCGCCCGCGGAGAGCTCGGTGTCCGTCCAGGCGGTGCGTCGCACCACCTCGTCGTTGACCGCGACGGCGATCCCGCCGGGGACGGCGCCGTCCCCGGCGTCGGTGAGGTCGCGCACGACCCCGTCCACGGTGGTCGCCTCGCTGTCCCGGGCCTGTCCGTTGATGATCAGTTCCACTGCTACTCCCACGTCCGTCTGCTGGCTGAGAACCGGCGCGCGTACGGGGGCAGCGCGCCGGTGGTGAGTGCCTCGGCCATGACCTCCCCGGTCACCGGGGCCAGCAGGACCCCGTGCCGAAAGTGTCCGGCGGCCAGGTGCAGTCCCGGGACCCGTGTGGGCCCCAGGAGGGGTTCGTTGTCGGGGGAACCCGGCCGCAGCCCCACGCAGGTCTCGACGACCTCCAGCTCGCTCACCCCCGGGACGAGCTCGCGCGCGTCCCGCAGGACCTGCCAGAGCCCGCCGACCGTCAGGGAGGTGTCGTGGCCCAGCTCCTCCTGGGTGGCGCCGACGATCACCTCGCCGTCGGCCCGGGGCACCAGGTAGACGGGGAACCCGCGCACCAGGCCGCGCACGGTGCGCGTGACCAGCGGCGGTTCCCCGGCGGGCACCCGGGCGCGCAGCAGCTGCCCCTTGACCGGGCGCAGCGGCGGAACCACCGGTTCGGGCACCCGTACCCGGTCGCCCCAGCATCCGGCGGCGAGCACCACCTGCGCGGCGGGCAGTGCGGTCCCGTCGGCCAGGCGTACGCCCAGGCGCGCGCCGTCAGCCCCGGGGGAGGTGATCTCCTCCGCGTACCCGGGGACCTCGCGAACGCCCGCCCGCTCCCCGGCCCGCGCCAGGGCCAGGAGCAGCGCGCGCGGGTTCACGGAGTGGTCCTCGGGGGCCAGCACGCCACCGCGCACGCCCGGAGCGAGCGTGGGTTCGAGGCGTCGGCACTCGCGGCTGGTGAGCCGCTGGGTGGGGATGCCCAGGCGCTGTTGGAGCGCGTGGAGGTCGGTGAGGACCGCGAGGTCGTCGCGGTCGAAGGCGACCAGCAGCGTCCCGGTGCGGCGGTGGCCGACGTCGATCCCGCTGGCCTCCTGGAGTTCGGCGACGAAGTCGTCGTAGAGGCGCGCCGAGCGCACCCCGAGCTCCATGAGCTCCTCCTCGCCGAAGACCGCCTCGGTCGCGGGGGTGAGCATGCCCGCCGCGACGGTCGAGGAGGCGCGGGCGTCGGAGGGCGCCGTGACGGGGTCGGGCTCGACCAGGGTCACGGACAGGCCGCGCTGGGCGGCCCGCCAGGCAGTGACCCGGCCGATGACGCCGCCGCCGACCACGACCACCGCATTGGTGGGATGAATCGTCTTCTGTGGGGGAACCTCGTTGCTGCGCACGGCGCCGTGTTCCACTCCCTTCGCCGGAATGACCCGGATCAGGTTCGTGCGGTCGGAGGCGGTGAGCCTCCCTCTCAGCCGGGTCCACCCGGCTCCCGCGGGACATGTCCTCGCCCTCATCCTAGGACAACCCGTCCAGGGCGGTCGTGGCGGGGATCTCCCAGGCGGGGCGTCCGGGGGCGGGGCGATGGTCTCCGGAGCCCGGCCGGGTGTGGCAGATTGGGTGGGTGACACAAAGCGATCGTGAACTCGACGAACTCGTCGGCGAATGGCTGACCCTGCGTGAGGCGGCCGCGCCGCTGGGCGTGAGCCCCAACCGCATCAAGACGCTCATCCGCGAGAACCGCCTCATGGGCGTGGTGCGCGGTGGCGAACTCTGCATCCCCGCCGCCTTCCTGGACGGCCCGGACCTGGTCAAGGGTCTGCCGGGCACCATCGTGCTGCTGACCGACGCCGGTTTCTCCACCGAGGAGGCCCTGCGTTGGCTGTTCACCCCGGACGACACCCTGCCGGGCACGCCGATCCAGGCCATGCGGGAGAACCGGGGCACCGAGGTCCGTCGGCGGGCCCAGGGCATGGCCTTCTGAGCCGTCCACGGCCCGGGGACGCACCACCCCGGTGACGTCCCCCGGGCCGTTGGTTAGGGTGGGGCGCGTGAGGACGAGCCACGGAACCAGCCTGCGCGAGCGCCTGGACGCATCCCTTCTGTACCTGTGCACCGACGCCCGGACCGAGAGCGGTGATCTCGCGGAGTTCGCGGACGCCGCCCTGGCCGGAGGCGTGGACATCATCCAGCTCCGGGACAAGGGCTTGGAGGCCCGCCAGGAACTGGCCGCCCTGGAGGTCCTGCGGGAGGCGTGCGAGCGCCACGGGGCCCTGCTCGCCGTCAACGACCGCGCCGACATCGCCCGCGCGGTACGCGCCGACGTCCTGCACCTGGGCCAGCGCGACCTGCCGGTTCCCCTGGCCCGCGACATCATCGGCGCCGACCCGCTGGTCGGCCGCTCCAACAACGACCCCGAGGCCGCCGCCCGTTCGGCGGAGGAGCCCGGGAGCGACTACTTCTGCGTGGGCCCGACCTGGGCGACCCCGACCAAGCCGGGCCGCCCGGCGGCCGGACTCGAACTGGTGGAGCGCGCGGCCGCGCTCGGCACCGACCGGCCCTGGTTCGCGATCGGCGGCATCGACCTGGAGAACGTGGACCGGGTGCTGGACGCCGGGGCCACCCGCGTGGTCGTGGTGCGCGCCGTCACCGAGGCCGAGGATCCGCGAGCGGCGGCCAGCGCGCTCCGGGCCCGCCTGACCGCACGGCGCGGCGACGCCTGACCGTCGCGAAAACCCGGTGACCTCGACGGCCGTCCCGGGGATACTGGTCCACCATGGATGAGGTCGAGGTCGTCGTCGCCCACTCCGAGCGCGCGACACTGCGCGTCGGTGACGTGTTCCTGAAGGTGGACGCCGACCAGGCGCGTGTCGACGTCGAGGTCGAGGCGATGTCCCTCGCGCCGGTCCCGACCCCGGAGGTTCTCTGGCGCAGGCCGCCCGTGCTCGCGATCGCCGCGCTCCCGGGGACGGCCCTGGGCCGTCTGGGCGAGCCGTCGACCGCCTCGTCGGCGGCCTGGACCGCGGTGGGCGCCGCCGTCCGGAGACTGCACGAGGCTCCGCCACCTCCCTGGCCCGGCCGACGCCGCCGGGACCCCGGCGAGTGGGCGGCGGAGCTCGACCGGGAGTGCGAACTCCTCGTGACCAACGGTGTCCTGCCCGCCGACCTGGTCGCCCGTAACCGCCGGGTGGCCGAGGCCGCGATCCGCCCCTACACCCCGGTTTTCACGCACGGGGACCTCCAGAGGGAGCACGTCTTCGTCGAGGGCGACGAGGTCACCGGCGTCATCGACTGGTCCGAGGCGGGCGCTGGCGACCCCCTCTTCGACCTCGCCACCCTGACGCTCGGAAACGAGGGGCATCTGGCGGAGGTCGCCGCCGGTTACGGCGCCGACGTCGACCTCGACGTGGTCCGCGCGTGGTGGTCGTCGCGCGCCCTCCTGGGGGTGCGTTGGCTGGTCGAGCACGGCTTCGACCCGTTCGCGCCGGGGTGTGAGGTCGACGTGCTGAGGGCCCGGATGTGAGGCCGCGCAGACCCGACCACGTCGAGCGCGGTCCCCGGAGTTCCTAGGGGACCAGGAGCACCTTGCCCAGCACACGGCGGCCCTCCAGGGCGGCGTGCGCCTCGGCGGCCCGCTCCAACGGCAGGGTCAGGCCCACGTGGGGGCGCAGGTGTCCGGCCCGTGCCTCCTCCAGGGCCAGACGGGTCAGGTCGCTCCGGTCCGTGCCCGACCGAGCCCGCATCGCGTCCAGGCCCAGGGTGGTGATCCCGCGCCGGGCGGCCTCCCGCGCGTCGATCTCCGCGAAGGAGCCTCCGGCCGTCCCGTAGCTGAGGAACCGGCCTCCTTCGGCCACCGCCCTGAAGGACGCCGACCCCAGCGCACCGCCGGCCCCGTCGATCACCACGTCGGCCCCCGTGTCACCGGTGACTTCGAGCACCCGGTCGCACCAGTCCGGCTCCGCGTAGTCCACGACCTCCTCCGCGCCCAGGGACCGTGCCAGCGCCAGCTTCTCCGGGCCCCGGGCCGCGCCGATCACCCGTGCTCCCGCGAGCCGGGCGAGCTGCACGACCAGGCTGCCCGCGCCGCCGGTGGCGGCCAGGACCAGGACCCAGGTGTCCGGGGTGAAGCGGGCGGCCCGCTCCAGCATCATCGCGGTCGCGCCGTCGACCATGAGCGCCAGGGCGTCGAGGGGGCGCAGCTCCCCGGGAACCCGGACCAGGCCCTCCGCCGGAACCGCGACGCGGTCGGCGTATCCGCCGTCGTCGGTGCGGGTGAGGACACGGACGCCGATCCAGGCGGGGTCCGTGCTGGGCCCGACCTCCGCGACCCGGCCCACCACGCTGCCCCCGGGCACGTAGGGCGGGGTCTGGGGGAAGTGGTCGCGGGCCGCGCCGCCGCGGATCAGGGTGTCGAGGTAGATCACGTTCGCCGCCCCGACCTCGACCAGCACCTCGCCGGGGCCGGGTTCGGGGTCGGGGAGCTCCCGGGCCACCAGGACCTCGGGGCCGCCGAACTCGTCGACTCGAACCGCGCGCATGTCCACCACTCTCCTCGTGCGGGGTTCCTCCCTCGCAGGACCAAGCATTGTTCCTCAACCAATATTTAGGTCAAGGGCCGTCTCGGGACCGTCAGGAAAGGGGAAACCGCCGCGCACGGGGCACGGCGGTGGGGGAGGGGCGGTCAGACCGCGACGTGGGAGAGGGCGCTCGGGTGACGGCGCAGGAAGCCCTCGATCGACTGCGCCGGATGGCCGGTCAGGTCGGGCACGACCGGCGAGACCACGTCCATCTCCCCGGCGGCGATCGCCGCGTACGAGGAGGCCCAGCCCTCGATCTCCCACTCCGCGGCCCCGCTCGGGCGGCGCGATTCCAGGGCCTCCTGCCAGGTCTCGGGCACGTACCGGACGCTCCGGCCGGTCAACCGGCCCAGCTTCTCCACGGTCGCGCCCACCGACAGCGCCTCGGGTCCGGTCACGTCGTAGGTCGCCTCCTTCGAGGCCGCCACCACCGCCGGGTCGGTCAGCACCGCCGTGGCCACGTCCGCCACGTCGTCGCGCGAGACCCACGCGATCCTGCCCTCACCGGCGGGGCCGCGCACCACGCCCTGCTCGTCCACCCAGCGCGGCAGCAGGTCCAGGTACAGGCTCGGTCTCAGGAACGTGTGCGAGACACCGGTGGACCGGATGTGCGCCTCCGTGTAGAAGTGCGTGCGGGCGAACGTGAACGTGGACGCCGGACCCGCGCCGAGGAACGACAGGTACACGATCCTCGACACCCCGGCGCTGACCGCGCCGTCCACGGCGCTCAGGTGCGCCTCCACCCGGTCCTCGGACTCGGTGGCCGAGACCAGGAAGAGCGTGTCCACGCCGCGGCAGGCCTTCTCGAAGGCGGCCGTGTCCTCGTAGACCGCCATCGCCGCGCTGCTCTCCGGGTACTCCGGCGCCCGGTTGATGTCGCGCACGATGAGGCGCTGCGCCAACCCGAGCCGCGCGATCCGGGCGGCCACCCGCCCGCCCAGCGCACCGGTGGCCCCGGTCACCCCTATGGTGTGGTTTGTCATGTGATCGTCGCCCATGGAAACCCATCCTGGGGTACGACCGGCCACCGGCCGCTGATCGGCGCGCCCGTTTTTGCGCCCCCCGGTCAGGGGCTGGTGCGCTCTTGGTGCTCGTCGGCCGCGGGCGGTCCGGCGGGCGCCGTGACCGCCGTGGACGGACGCCGGTACGACAGCCTGCGCAGCAGGACCTCGGCCGGTCCCCGCCGCCCCGCGCGTTCCAGCGCGTAGGCGCCCGCCACCGTGACCAGCCACACCGCCACCGCGTACAGGAACATCGTCCACGAGGACATGTACGCGGCCAGCCCCAGGCCCCACGCGGCCAGGATCGGCGCGCAGAGCACGGACTGCGCCAGGTAGGCGCTCATGGAACGCTTGCCGGTGGCGGTCAGGGCGGTCACCACGACCCCTCCGGTCCGGCGCGCTCCTGGAGCCGGTGTGCGACCAGCGCGATCAGGGCGACGTACCCGAGACCGCCGAAGAGGCCGGTCAGCATGTGCGGGAAGGTGAGCATCAGCCCCTGGTCCCCGGTGAGGTCGAGGACACCGACCTGCGCCAGGGCCTCGGGGAGGCCTCCGACCCAGCCGACGCCGATCCCCACCACGGCCACCCGGCGCAGTGTCCGCAGGTGCGAGCCGGGCTCCTCCAGGAAACGGCGGCGCGCGGCCCAGAAGCCGAGCAGGATCGCGGTGGGCACGACCAGGCCGAGCAGCCCCTGTCCGATGCTGACCAGCGGCCAGTTCAGCAGCCGGTCCGTGGCGGCCGAGAGAACGGACGGGTCACCGATGTTGCCCGCCATCTCGTTCATGTCGAGGCCGCCCGCGCCACCGTCGGACTCACTCACGAAGGGCAGAGCCAGGAGGCTGAGCGCGCTGCCCACCGCCATCAGGAAGGTCAGCACCGCGCTCCACACGACCAGGGTCACGTCCCTGCGGCGGAAGAACAGCCAGCCCAGGACCAGTCCGGCCACACCGTAGGCACCGAGGATGTCGCCCATCCACAGGAGCAGGGCGTGGACGAAACCGAAGACGACCAGCCACAGGTTGCGGCGGCGCAGCAGGGCGTTCACGCTCCTCACGTCGGCCCCGGCCGCCTCCTGCCGCCGGGCCAGCTGCATCATGCCGTAGCCGAAGAGGAACGCGAACATCGGGTAGCTGCGCATGTCCACGGCCATGACCGTGAAGAACTGGGCGACCGAGTCCAGGGCGCCCTCGGGGGCGGGGTGCACGGTCAGGCCGTCGCTCGGGGACGCCCACAGGTACCAGACCGAGTTGGCCAGCGCGATGAACAACAGCATGAAACCGCGTGCGAGGTCGGGCGCGAGGGCCCGGTCCGTGGTGCCGGTCGGCCCGAGCACGGGGGTCTGTCTGGACAAGGGAGGACTCCGGTATCGAGATGTATCGTGTTCTCCGATTCAACCCGGAACCAGACAGAGCGCGCAACGGGATTCAGGTAGGAGAAAACCCCCGAAGTCGCCAGGGGTGACCCCTAGGGGCTTCGGGGGTGAGCGTCGGAACGGGTCGCCGGACCCGGGCCGGTGCGGGCTCAGTGCGAGCGTCGCGTCGCGGCCACCACCAGGTCACCGAGCGGGCCACGGGCCTCCGCGTCCACCTCGGGGCTCTCCAGGGCGGTCAGCGCCCGGTCGGCGTACTCGGAGACCATCGACTCGCAGGTGGCCAGCGCCCCCGAGGACTCGATCAGGGCGCACATCCACTCCACGGCGTCCACACCGAGGTCGGGCGTGCCCAGCAGGTTCCCGAAGCGCTCGGCGTCGGCCGCGCCGGACCGGGCCAGGGTCTCGGCCACGACCAGGGTCCGCTTGCCCTCGCGCAGGTCGTCACCGGCGGGCTTGCCCGTGGTGGAGGGGTCACCGAAGACCCCGAGCACGTCGTCGCGGAGCTGGAAGGCGATGCCCAGGGGAATGCCGTAGTCCGTGTAGACCTCGGCCAGCTCCTCGTGGCGCCCGGCCAACGCGGCGCCCAGGTGCAGCGGACGCTCCACCGTGTACTTGGCCGACTTGTAGCGCATCACGCGCAGGGCGGCCTCACGGGTGGCGGTGCCCCGGACCTGCTCCAGGGTGTCCAGGTACTGTCCGGCCATCACCTCCGTGCGCATCGCGTCGAAGGGGCGCCTCCCGGCCTGGAGCGTGTCCGGGGAGAAGCCGCTGGCCTGGTACATCTCGTCGGACCAGGCCAGACAGAGGTCACCGATGAGGATCGCGGCCCCCTCGCCGAAGCCGTCGCTGTCACCGTTCCAGCCGTGGTCGGCGTGGAGCGCGGCCATGCGCCTGTGCGTGGCGGGCCGTCCGCGCCGCGTGTCGCTGTTGTCGATCACGTCGTCGTGGACCAGTGCGCACGCCTGGAGGAACTCCAGGGAGGCGGCGGCGCGCACCATGCGGTCGTCTCGGTCGGCGCCGCCCGCGCCCCGCCATCCCCAGTAGGCGAAGGTGGGCCGCAGGCGCTTGCCCGCGGAGACCATGACCTCCAGGGAGTCCATGGCCGGTGCCAGTTCCTCCCCGATCTCCAGGAGCCGTTCGCGGTGCGAGGCGCAGAAGGAGGAGAGTTCGCGGTCCACGTCGGAGCGGATGACGGACACGGCTGAGGAGGCTGAGGAAGATGTGGAGACGGCCATACCCTGCACATTAGCGGCTGGTCCGCGTGCGGTTGCCCCGGATCGGGGGATGGGGATCAGGTTCCGGGGGAGAGGCCGAATGAGACCCCTTGTTCCCAAAATGAGAGACAGTGTGTACTCGTGTGCCAATTGTTGTCTCACATTCTGGGAAATGGAGGAGAGTTTCACTTTCGGTCTCAGAAAGTGGGACGGGGTGTCCGGTCTCGAGGGGGTCTCGCCTAAGGTTGGAGTCATGTTGGCTGCACCGACCCGCCCCGTGGCGCCCCGAACCCCGGCTTCCAGGCCGCGTCATATCCGTGACCTCCTCGACTCGGGCGAGCCGATGTTCTCCTTCGAGTTCTTCCCGCCCCGCAACGCCAGGGCCCAGGAGCGGCTCTGGCGCGCGATCCGTGAGATCGAGGCCCTCGGCCCGTCCTTCGTCTCGGTCACCTACGGTGCCGGAGGCGGCACCCGCGACCTCACGGTGGAGACCACCGAGCGCATCGCCACCGACACCACGCTGATGCCGGTCGCCCACATGACCCTGGTGGACCACTCCGTCGCGGAGCTGCGCCACCTCATCGGCCGTCTGGCCGACGCGGGCGTGTCCAACATGCTCGCGGTGCGTGGCGACCCGCCCGGTGACCCCGACGGCGACTGGGTCCAGCACCCCGCCGGGCTCACCTACGCCGAGGAACTGGTCCGGCTCCTCAAGGAGAGCGGCGACTTCTGCGTCGGCGTGGCGGCCTTCCCCTACAAGCACCCGCGCTCGGCCGACGTGGAGACCGACACCGACCACTTCGTGCGCAAGTGCGAGGCCGGGGCCGACTACGCGATCACCCAGATGTTCTTCGACGCCGAGGACTACCTGCGCCTGCGCGACCGGGTGGCCGCGCGCGGCTGCGAGGTGCCGATCATCCCCGAGGTCTTCCCGGTGGTGAAGCTCGCCTCCATCCCGCGTTCGGAGAAGCTCTCCGGTGCCCCGTTCCCGGCCGCGCTGGCCGAGCGCTTCCGGCGGTTCGGTGACGACGAGGAGGCGGTGCGCGCCTTCGGGATCGAACACGCCCAGCGCATGTGCGAACGTCTGCTCTCCGAGGGCGCGCCGGGCATCCACTTCATCACGTTCAACCAGTCCACGGCCACCAGGGAGATCTACCGCGAGGTCGCCGGGAACCGGGTCCGAGGAGCGGAAGCCGCGCGGCCATGATCGAGAAGGGCTGGTCGGGGGAGCCGGGGAACGAGAAGGACTCCAGCACCTCGACGAACCCGCACGAACGGTAGAGGTGGCGCGCCGCGGTGGGTCCCGTGCGCGTGGACAGCACCGCGGTCCGCTCCGGCCTGCCCGCGCACAGGGCGTGCAGGAGGGAGCGGCCCACGCCCCGGTTCTGCGCGTCCGGGAGCACGTGGACCTCCGCGATCTCCAACGGGTCGGCCAGGTACCGGCGCACGTGTCGTGACCGTCCGTGCAGGCGCAGCGCCTCGATCACGACGTCGTGCCACCACTGGCCCTCGTGGCCATGGAAGGCGTAGGCGAAGCCGAGGGGCCGATCGCCCTCCAGGGCCACCACCGATCCGAACCCGGGGTAACCGGCGTGGGAGGTCATCACGGCGGCCCGTCCGGGGAGCTGGTCCGGCGGGGGCCGCATGGCCGCCTCGTAGACCTCCAGCAGGGCGGGTACGGCGTGCGTGAACGCGGGGGGAGCGAGTGCGCGTAACTCGGTGTGGGCTGACACGCCCCCACACTAGGCCGTGCGCGTCGGTCACCGCTGGTCCTCGCCGTGCCGCCGTGCGCGCCGCTCCTTGACGAGTCCCCCGGAGGGAGTGTTAACTGTCCTCTGTCGAACACGAGTTCGACTGGCTCCGCCGGCTGGTCCGGTGGGGCACGGCGCGGCCGGGTCGGGGAGGGGAAGCCCCTGCCCGGCCGCGCCCGCACTCCCACGTGTGTCCGGCCCTCCCGGGTCCGGACACACGGAAGGCCGGGTGTTCCCCTGGGGGAACGCCCGGCCTTCTCCCGTTCCGGGAGGTCCCGGAACCGGAGACTCCTAGAAGGCGTCGACGGCGCGACGGGCCTCGGGGTCGAGGACGCCCCAGTTGATGAGCTCCTCGGTCAGGTCGCCAGGCGACTTGTCGTAGATGACCGCGAGTGAGCGCAGGTCCTCCTGGCGGATGGACAGCACCCGCCCGTTGTAGTCGCCCCGCTGGCTCTGGATGGTGGCGACGTAGCGGGAGAGCGGACCGGCCTTCTCCTGCGGGAGCTGCTGCATGCGCTCCAGGTCGATCACCAGCTTGGGTGTGGGACCCAGCGGGGTGGGGGCGGCGCCGCCGGGCAGCAGCTCCGACATCGGCACCCCGTAGAAGTCGGCCAGTTCGGCCAGCTTCTGCACGGTGACCGCACGGTCACCGCGCTCGTAGGAGCCCACCACGACGGCCTTCCAGCGTCCGTGGGACTTCTCCTCCACCCCGTGCAGGGACAGGCCCTGCTGGGTGCGGATGGCACGCAGTCGCGCGCCGAGGGACTTGGCGTATTCGGATGGCATCTTCTTGTCGCTCCCGGCCGTGACGGTGGCTGGCGTGAGTGGGGAGACGTCCGCTCGTACTCGGCGGGCCGCCTGGGCGGTCCAGCGGATGGTCACGGGGTGCAACCCCACCCGGTAGTGGTTACAGACAGTGACGGTAGAGGGGTGCTGGTGTCCAGGTCAAGCCGTTGGTGTGAAACGCGACTAATCAGTGGCCAAACCGTGCGTAGGTGAGACGCCTCTCATTTTGGGAGGAGTAGGGGTGAGTGGTGCGTCTTCCGGGGGCGGAAAGCCCGCTCCTACAGGGAATTTCGCGTTTCGCCCGAATGGTGTGCAAATCCGGAGTGTCATGATACGGATACTCTTAGCTGGGCAATCTTCGAGAGTCTTTGTGATCAGCATCACATCGCTGGTCTCGGAGCGTGGAACGTGCCCGGGGGTCCCGCCGTCCGCGCTGGTAGCGTGGCCCCGATCGACATCCTTTAACGACCTGTTCTGTGAGGCAGGGAAGGGGTCACTACTTTGCGTGCGCGAAAACCAACCAGCGGTGAGGGTACTGGTGTCCCCTCGCCCTCACCCGAGGTACCGGAGACACCCGACGTACCCGAAGGCACCAGAGCCGTCCTCGACGGCAACGAGATCAACCGGGCACTGACCCGCATCGCCCACGAGGTGCTCGAACGCACCAAGGGCGGCGAACACGTCACCCTCCTGGGCATCCCCTCACGCGGCGTACCGCTCGCGGAGCGCCTGGCCCGGCGGATCGAGCGGGTCGAGGACCTCAGCGTCCCCCACGGCTCGCTGGACATCACGATGTACCGCGACGACCTGCACCTGGCACCCGCCCGCGCCCTGGGCCGGACCGCGATCCCCGCCGGGGGCCTGGACGACCGCGTGGTCGTCCTCGTCGACGACGTCCTCTTCTCCGGCCGCACCGTCCGGGCCGCCCTCGACGCCCTCGGAGACCTCGGTCGCCCCCGCGCGGTCCAGCTCGCCGTCCTCGTCGACCGGGGCCACCGCGAACTCCCCATCCGTGCCGACTACGTGGGCAAGAACCTGCCCACCTCCCTGCGCGAGAGCGTCACGGTCCAGCTGACCGAGACCGACGGCCAGGACGGCGTGCTCCTCGGCCCCGCCCGCCCGTCGCCCCTCAAGGCAGGCCTGCGGCCCGGTTCCTCCCAGCCGTCGCACTCCACCCCGCGGGCCGGTTCCACCGCGCGCTCCGGAGCCCAGACCCCGGCCGACACCAAGGAAGGGGACGCCTGATGCGCCACCTGCTCTCCACCGGCGACCTCAGCCGCGACGAGGCCACGCTCATCCTGGACACGGCGGCCGAGCTGGCCCAGGTCGGGGACCGCTCCGTCAAGAAACTCCCCACCCTGCGCGGGCGCACCGTGGTCAACCTCTTCTACGAGGACTCCACCCGCACCCGCACCTCCTTCGAACTGGCCGCCAAGCGCCTGTCCGCCGACGTCATCAACTTCTCGGCCAAGGGTTCCAGCGTCTCCAAGGGCGAGAGCCTCAAGGACACCGCGCTCACCCTCCAGGCCATGGGCGCCGACGCCGTCGTCATCCGGCACGGAGCCTCCGGTGCCGCCCACCGCCTGGCCCACTGGGTGGACGGATCCGTCCTCAACGCGGGCGACGGCACCCACGAACACCCCACCCAGGCACTGCTGGACGCCTACACCATGCGCGACCGCCTGGGCCGGCTCGACGGCCTGCGCGTGGCCGTGGTCGGGGACATCCTGCACAGCCGGGTCGCCCGCTCCAACGTGCTGCTGCTCACCACCCTGGGCGCGCACGTCACCCTGGTCGCGCCGCCCACCCTGCTGCCGGTCTCGGTACACACCTGGCCGTGCGAGGTCTCCTACGACCTGGACGACGTCCTGCCCAAGTCCGACGTGGTCATGATGCTGAGGGTCCAGGCGGAGCGCATGCGCGACTCCTTCTTCCCCTCCGTACGCGAGTACAGCCGCAACTACGGGCTCGACGGAGAGCGCCTGGGCCGGATGCCCTCCGACGCGATCGTCATGCACCCCGGGCCGATGGTCCGGGGCATGGAGATCTCCGCCGAGGTCGCGGACTCCCCGCGCTGCACCGTCACCGAGCAGGTCGCCAACGGTGTCAGCCTGCGCATGGCCGTGCTCTACCTGCTGCTCGGCGGCTCCTAGGAGCTCCGCGCCCGCTCCCGGCCTCCGCGCCCGGGCCGACCGTCCGGAAGGACGGACCCCCACCGGCGCCCGAGCGCCCGAGGACGCCGCCGAGGCGGGCCCGGGGTGGGGCGCGACGCCGCCCGGGCCACCCACGAACTTCACGAAACACGAGAAAGCCGACACCTTCATGCCCGAAAACACCGGACCGCACCTGATCAGGGGAGCCCGCCCGCTCGGCGGAGACCCCGTCGACCTGCTGTTCGTCGACGGCCGGATCGCCGCGATCGGCCCCGACCTGGAGGCCCCCGAGGACGCCCGGGTCGTGGACGCCACCGGCCTGGTCGCCCTGCCCGGACTCGTGGACCTCCACACCCACCTGCGCGAACCCGGCCGGGAGGACGCCGAGACCGTCGCCTCGGGCTCCCGCTCGGCGGCCATGGGCGGCTACACCTCCGTGCACGCCATGGCCAACACCGACCCCGTGGCCGACACCGCCGGTGTGGTCGAGCAGGTCTGGCGCCTGGGCCGCGAGGCCGGGTACTGCGACGTGCGCCCCGTCGGCGCCGTCACCGTCGGACTCGCCGGTCAGCAGCTCTCCGAGATCGGCGCCATGGCCGACTCCGCCGCCCAGGTCCGGGTCTTCTCCGACGACGGCATCTGCGTCTCGGACGCCCTGCTCATGCGCCGCGCCCTGGAGTACGTCAAGGCCTTCGACGGCGTCATCGCCCAGCACGCCCAGGAACCGCGTCTGACCGAGGGCGCCCAGATGAACGAGGGCTGCGTCTCCGACCGCCTCGGCCTGCCCGGCTGGCCCGCGGTCGCGGAGGAGGCGATCATCGCCCGCGACTGCCTGCTCGCCCAGCACGTCGGCTCACGCCTGCACGTGTGCCACGTCTCCACCAAGGGCTCGGTGGACATCATCCGCTGGGCCAAGGAGCGCGGCTGCGACGTCACCGCCGAGGTCACCCCCCACCACCTGCTCCTCACCGACGACCTGGTGGAGGGCTACGACCCGATCTACAAGGTGAACCCGCCCCTGCGCACCGCCGAGGACGTCCAGGCCCTGCGCGAGGGACTGGCCGACGGAACGATCGACATCGTCGCCACCGACCACGCCCCCCATCCGGCGGAGGCCAAGGAGACCGAGTGGTCCAACGCCGCCATGGGAATGGTCGGTCTGGAGACCGCGTTGGCGGTCGTGCAGCGCACCATGGTCGACACCGGCCTGCTCACCTGGACCGAGGTCGCGGACCGCATGTCCACCGCGCCCGCCCGCATCGGCCGGGTCGGCGGGCACGGCCGTGAGCTCGCCGTGGGCGAGCCCGCCAACGTCGTCCTCTACGACCCCGCCTCGCCGGTCGACGTCGACGGCGCGGCGATGGTGACCAAGAGCGACAACACCCCCTTCCGGGGCATGACCCTGCCCGGACGGGTCCGCGCCACGTTCCTGCGCGGGGTGCCCACCGTCCTGGAGGGGAAGATCAATTGAGCACACAGAACGCAGTGAACGCCCAGGTCATGCCTGGTGCGACAGAGGGGGGAAACGTGTCCGAGGAGACCGGCGGTCCGGCGATCCTGGTGCTTGAGGACGGTCGTGTGTTCCACGGCCGCTCCTTCGGCGCCACCGGCGAGACCTTCGGGGAGGCCGTCTTCAACACCGGTATGACCGGCTACCAGGAGACCCTCACCGACCCCTCGTACCACCGCCAGATCGTGGTGATGACCGCCCCGCACATCGGCAACACCGGGGTCAACGACGACGACCCCGAGTCCGGCCGGATCTGGGTGGCGGGCTACGTCGTCCGCGAGCCCGCGCGCATCCCCTCCAACTGGCGGGCCGAGCGCACCCTCGACGAGGAACTGCGCCGCCAGGGCGTGGTCGGCATCGCGCTGACCGGCACCCGCGCGCTCACCCGCCACCTGCGCGACCGGGGCGCGATGCGCGCGGCGGTCAGCAGCGTGGAGACCGATCCGAAGGCGCTGCACGCCCGCATCCTGGAGCAGCCCCGCATGGCCGGTTCCGACCTGGCCGTCGAGGTCAGCACCGACGCCGCCTACGAGATCCTGCCTCCCCAGGGCGTCGAGACCCGCTTCCACGTGGCCGCCGTCGACCTCGGCATCAAGGCCATGACCCCCCAGCGGCTGGCCGAGCGCGGGTGCAGGGTCACCGTCCTGCCCGCCACGGCCACCGCCGAGGACATCCTCGCGCTGGACCCGGACGGCGTCTTCTTCAGCAACGGCCCCGGCGACCCCGCCACCGCCGACCGCTCCGTCGACGCCATGCGCGGGGTGCTGGACGCGGGGAAGCCGCTCTTCGGCATCTGCTTCGGCAACCAGATCCTGGGCCGCTCCCTTGGCCTGGGCACCTACAAGCTGCCCTTCGGCCACCGAGGCGTCAACCAGCCGGTCATCGACACCCGCACCAAGAAGGTGGCGATCACCAGCCAGAACCACGGCTTCGCCGTGGACGCCCCGCTCGACGCGCCCTTCGACACCCCCTACGGCCGGGCCGAGGTCAGCCACATCGGCCTCAACGACCAGGTCGTCGAGGGTCTGCGGCTGCTGGACCGACCCGTGTTCAGCGTCCAGTTCCACCCGGAGGCCGCCGCCGGCCCCCACGACGCCGCTGAGCTCTTCGACGAGTTCGTCGACCTGATGTCCGCCCAGCCCGCACCGGCTGCCAAGTAGTAGAGGAACAGAGCATGCCGCGCCGTAGTGACCTTTCATCCGTCCTCGTGATCGGCTCCGGCCCGATCGTGATCGGGCAGGCGGCCGAGTTCGACTACTCGGGCACCCAGGCCTGCCGTGTCCTGCGGGCCGAGGGCCTGCGGGTCATCCTGGTCAACTCCAACCCGGCCACGATCATGACCGACCCGGAGATCGCCGACGCCACGTACGTCGAGCCGATCACCCCCGAGATGATCGAGAAGATCATCGCCAAGGAGCGCCCCGACGCGCTCCTGCCCACCCTGGGCGGACAGACCGCGCTCAACGCCGCCGTCGACCTGCACGAGGCCGGGATCCTGGCCAAGTACGACGTCGAGCTCATCGGCGCCAACATCGACGCCATCCAGTCCGGCGAGGACCGCGAGATCTTCAAGGGCATCGTCGAGCGCATCGGCGGCGAGTCCGCCCGCTCGCGCATCTGCCACACCCTCCAGGAGTGCCTGGACGCGGCCGAGGAACTCGACTACCCGGTCGTCGTGCGCCCGTCCTTCACCATGGGCGGCGCCGGTTCCGGCTTCGCCCACGACGCGACCGAGCTCCGCCGCATCGCGGGCCAGGGCCTGGCGCTCTCCCCGACCACCGAGGTGCTCCTGGAGGAGTCCATCCTCGGCTGGAAGGAGTACGAGCTGGAGCTGATGCGCGACACCAACGACAACGTCGTGGTCGTCTGCTCCATCGAGAACCTCGACCCCATGGGCGTGCACACCGGTGACTCCATCACCGTGGCCCCCGCCATGACCCTCACCGACCGCGAGTACCAGAAGCTGCGCGACATCGGTATCGCGGTCATCCGCGAGGTCGGCGTGGACACCGGCGGCTGCAACATCCAGTTCGCCGTCCACCCCACCACCGGCCGGGTCATCGTCATCGAGATGAACCCCCGCGTGTCCCGCTCCTCGGCGCTGGCCTCCAAGGCCACCGGCTTCCCGATCGCCAAGATCGCCGCCAAGCTCGCCGTCGGCTACACGCTGGACGAGATCCCCAACGACATCACCAAGGAGACCCCGGCCAGTTTCGAGCCCACGCTCGACTACGTGGTCGTCAAGGTCCCCCGCTTCGCCTTCGAGAAGTTCCCCGGCGCCGACCCCACCCTCACCACCACCATGAAGTCGGTGGGCGAGGCGATGGCCATCGGCCGGTCCTTCCCCGAGGCGCTCCAGAAGGCCATGCGCTCCCTGGAGAAGGCCGGGGTCGGTCTGACCTGGGCCGGGAACCCCGGCGACAAGGACGAGCTCCTGCGCCGCTCCGTCCAGCCCACCGAGCACCGCCTGCGCCAGGTCCAGCAGGCCCTGCGCGCCGGAGCCACGGTCGAGGAGCTGCACGAGGCCACGAAGATCGACCCGTGGTTCCTGGACCAGATGCTGCGCCTGGAGGAGATGGCCCGCGTCCTGGCCACCGCGCCCAAGCTCGACGCCGCCCTGCTCCGCGAGGCGAAGGGCCTCGGCTTCTCCGACGTCCAGATCGGTGAGATCACCGGACGGACCGAGGACGTCGTCCGCGAGCTCCGCCACGCCCTGGGCATCCACCCCGTCTACCTGACCGTGGACACCTGCGCGGCCGAGTTCAGGGCCGCCACGCCGTACCTGTACTCCAGCTACGACGAGGAGACCGAGGTCCCCACCGGAGACCGGCCCAAGATCATCATCCTGGGCTCGGGACCCAACCGGATCGGTCAGGGCGTGGAGTTCGACTACTCCTGCGTCCACGCCTCCTTCGCGCTCTCCGACGCCGGGTTCGAGACCGTCATGGTCAACTGCAACCCGGAGACCGTCTCCACGGACTACGACACCAGTGACCGGCTCTACTTCGAGCCGCTCACCCTGGAGGACGTCCTGGAGGTCGTGCGCGCCGAGCAGGCCGCGGGGCCGGTCGTGGGCGTCATCGTCCAGCTGGGCGGCCAGACCCCGCTCGGCCTGGCCCGCCGCCTCAAGGACGCGGGCGTGCCCATCATCGGCACCAGCCCCGAGGCCATCGACCTGGCCGAGGACCGGGGCGAGTTCGGCCAGGTCCTGGCCGACGCCGGACTGCCCGCGCCCAAGTACGGCATGGCCTACTCCTTCGAGCAGGCCAAGGCCGCCGCCGACGAGATCGGCTACCCCGTCATGGTCCGCCCGTCCTACGTGCTGGGCGGCCGGGGCATGGAGATCGTCTACAGCGAGCGGATGCTCGCCGACTACATCGAGCGCAACGCCGAGGTCAGCCCCGAACACCCGGTCCTGATCGACCGCTTCCTCGACGACGCCATCGAGATCGACGTCGACGCCCTCTACGACGGCAAGGACCTGTACCTGGGCGGCGTCATGGAGCACATCGAGGAGGCCGGCATCCACTCCGGCGACTCGGCGTGCACCCTGCCCTCCATCACCCTGGGCAGCGAGGACATCGAGCGCATCCGCTACTCCACCGAGGCCATCGCGCGCGGTACCGGGGTCCGGGGCCTGCTCAACGTCCAGTACGCGCTCGCCTCCGGCGTCCTCAACGTCCTGGAGGCCAACCCGCGCGCCTCCCGCACGGTCCCGTTCGTCTCCAAGGCCACCGCGGTTCCGCTGGCCAAGGCCGCCGCCCGCGTCATGGCGGGGAGCAGCATCGCCGAGCTGCGCGCCGAGGGCATGCTGCCCGCCAAGGGCGACGGCGGCGACCTGCCCGCCGACGCCCCGGTGTCGGTGAAGGAGGCCGTGCTGCCCTTCAACCGGTTCATCAACAAGGAGGGCGAGGGCGTCGACACCATCCTCGGCCCCGAGATGCGCTCCACCGGCGAGGTCATGGGCCTGGACACCGGGTTCGGCCCCGCCTACGCCAAGTCCCAGCTGGCGGTCAACGGCACCGTGCCCACCCAGGGCAAGGTGTTCGTGTCGGTCGCCAACCGCGACAAGCGCTCGATGATCTTCCCGGTCAAGCGCCTGGCCGACCTCGGCTTCGAGATCCTGGCCACCGAGGGCACCGCCGTGGTCCTGCGCCGCAACGGCGTCCTCGCGACCGTGGTACGCAAGCACAGCACGGGCACCGGCCCCAACGGCGAGCCCACCATCGTGCAGCTCATCCACGACGGTGAGGTCGACCTGATCGTCAACACCCCGTTCGGCAGCGCGGGCCAGTCCGGCCCGCGTCTGGACGGGTACGAGATCCGGACCGCCGCCATCGCCCGCGCGGTCCCCAGCGTCACCACCGTGCAGGGCCTGGCCGCCGCCGTCCAGGCGATCGAGGCCCGTGTGCGCGGCGACGTCGGGGTGCGGTCCCTCCAGGAGCACGCCCAGTCGCTCACGGAGAGCCGCCGGAGCTCCTAGGCTGTAGCAGTCCGGGTACCGCCAGGGTTCTGCAAGACGAGTCGAGCCGTCGGCGAGGAACGAGCCAGGCGTGGACGAGGATGAGGAATCCCTGGCTGTCCGGGTACCCGGACACGGGCTGAAGCGGAGCGGAGGCCCACAGCAGGCGCAGTCCGGGTGCCGCGGATCGTCGCGGCACCCGGACAGTGAAGCCCAGTTCCAGAGAGGCCACCACCAGACATGAGCGACCACGGACCGGTGCAGACCAGGTGCCCCGTGCTGAACGTGCGCAGGGTGGACGCCTACTACGCCATCACCGTCGTCGCGCCGGGTATCGCGGAACGGTTCCGTTCCGGCCAGTTCGTGTCGGTGGCGGTCGGCGGGGACCACTCCAGCACGCTGTTGCGCCGCCCCTTCGCGATCCACGACGTCAAGCCCGACTACGGTGGGACCGTCGAGTTCCTGTTCGCGGTGCGCGGCACGGGGACCGCCTGGCTGGCGGAGAGAAGATCACGCGACCTGCTCGACGTGGTGGGTCCGCTCGGGCGGCCCTTCCCACTGCCGCGTGATCCGGTCAACTGCGTCCTTGTGGGCGGCGGGTCCGGGAGCGCGCCGCTGTTCCCGCTCGCGCAGTCGCTGCGCAGGCGCGGCTGCCGCGTGGACTTCGTGCTGGGCGCGGCCTCCGCCGACCGCGTGTTCAGCGCCATCACCGCCCGTCGCGTCGCCGAGACCGCGACCTTCACCACCGACGACGGCTCCTTCGGCACCCGGGGGAGGGTCACCGACGTCCTGGGCCGCGTGATCGAGGACTCCCGATCGGACGCGGTGTACGCCTGCGGCCCCATGCCGATGCTCCGGTCCGTCACCCAGGTGGCGGGGGAGCACGGGCTCCCTGTGCAGGTCGCGGTCGAGGAGACCATGGCGTGCGGGATCGGGGTCTGCATGACCTGCGTGATCCCGGTGGTCGGGGAGGACGGCATCACCCGCATGGTGCGTTCCTGCGTGGACGGGCCGGTGTTCCGAGGCGAGCAGGTGCGCTTCGACGACGTCGGGTCCATCCCCTTCGACGCCCTGGGCGCCCCGGGGTGGAAGGGGTCCAGCGCGGCCCGCGCGGCGGAGTCGGCCCGCGACATCGCCTGACACATCAGAGCCACGAGAGGCCCGGTGCCGAGCGGCGCCGGGCCACGAGCGAGCGAAGGCCAGTGAACGCAGACCTCAGGACCAGGCTCGGCTCCCTCCGACTCCCGAACCCGGTGGTCACCGCCGCCGGTTGCGCGGGCTCGGGGCGTGAGCTGTCGCAGTTCTTCGACATCGGGGAGATCGGCGCGGTCACCACGAAGTCGTTGATGTCGGAACCGCGCGCGGGCAGACCCGCGCCGCGCATGGCGGAGACCCCCAGCGGGATGCTCAGCACCACGGGCCTGCAAGGCCCGGGGGTGGACGTGTTCCTCCAGCGGGACCTGCCCTGGCTGCTGGCGCGAGGAGGTCGGGCGATCGTCTCCATCGCGGGGTCCGGCGTGGGCGAGTTCGGTGAGCTGGCACGGAGGGTCTCCGAGGCGGAGGGGGTGGGCGCCATCGAGGTCAACCTCTCCTGCCCGAACCCCGCCGACCCCGTGGGGCGGCACTTCGCGGACGACGCCGCCCAGGCGGCGGTGATCGTGCAGACGGTGCGCTCGCACGCGCGCTCGGACGTTCCGGTCCTGGCCAAGCTCTCCGCCGACGTCCCCGACGTGGTGGAGCTGGCCGGAGCCTGTGTGGCGGCCCGCGTCGACGGTCTGACCATGATCAACACCCTGCGGGGGATGAGCGTGGACACGCGGACGCTGCGCCCGGCGGTGGCCGGGGGGATGGGCGGGCTGTCCGGCCCGGCGATCCGCCCGCTGGCGGTGGGGTGCGTCTACCGGGTGCACGAGGCCTTCCCGGAGGTGCCGATCGTCGGCGTCGGCGGGGTGCGCACCGGCACCGACGTCCTGGAGTTCATGGCGGCGGGCGCCAGCGCGGTGGGGGTGGGGACGGTCAACTTCTCCGACCCGTCGGCGTGCACGCGGATCCTGCGGGAGTTCACGGAGGCGCTGGAGGCGCGCGGGGTCTCCAGGGCCTCGGACGTGGTGGGGGCCGCCCATCGCGCCGGAACGGGTGTGTGACCACCCGTTCACGCGCCAACAGTGCCCTGACCGGCCTGAACGGCCCTGAGATGGCTCTGTGTGGCCGAACGCGTGCTCCGGGGATACGTGGGTGGGTTCGCGGAGAACGTGCGCCTACGTCCGCTTGAGTGGCCGTTACGGGGAAGTGACGCGGGTAGGGCGCATGAAGCGGCCGATCCGGGGAACCGCACACCTTGGTGGTGTGCACATGACAGCGAACGTGCATCGGCCGATGCGTGTGTAAGCACGGGCGTAAGTACGGACGTAAGGCACGAACGGAAGTATTCCGGCACCGGTGCAGCACCGGTGGCACACGAGGTGCAGCACCGGTGGCACACGATTGGAGATACCGACATGACCGCGCACTCCGCGCCCATCGCCGTCGCGATCGACGCGAACGAGATCGAGACGGCGGCCACCTGGGCCTCCGCGGTCGCGCCGCACGTGAGCACGGTGAAGGTGGGGCTGGAGCTGTACCTGCGCTACGGCCCCGACGTGATCAGCGCCGTGCGCGGCGCCAACCGTGTCGGGGTCTTCCTCGACCTGAAGCTGCACGACATCCCGGCCACGGTCGCCGGGGCCGCGCGCTCGGTCGCTGGGCTGCGTCCCTCGATCCTGACCGTGCACGCCTCCGGGGGAGCGGACATGGTCCGCGCCGCGGTCGAGGCGGCGCCGGACACCAGGATCGCCGCGGTCACCGTGCTCACGTCCATGAACGAGGCGGACCTGGAGCAGGTGGGGCTGCTCGGTCCGTCGCGGGACGCGGTGCGGCGCCTGGCCGTGCTCGCGGTGGGCGCGGGCGCGCGGGCGCTGGTCTGCTCGCCCCAGGAGGTGGCGCTGGTCCGTGCGGAGGTGGGGCCGGACGTCACCCTGATCACCCCGGGGGTCCGCCCGGCCGGGGCGGACGTCGGTGACCAGTCGCGGGTCGCCACCCCGGAGGCGGCGATCGAGGCCGGGGCGGACCTGCTGGTCATCGGACGACCCATCACCCGCGCCCCGGACCCGGGCGCGGCGGCGGCCTCGATCGCGGCGGCCGTGCGGAGGGCCGGGGGTCGTGTCTGAAATCAGGGAGGGGCCGGGGCGGGGCGGCCGTGGGCTGCCCGGACACGGCGCAGGTGAGAGCAGGACAGTCCCATTTGTCGCATCTGTCCCATCACTCACAGTTGTGGATCACGGACGGTCACCAATTAGGCGTGTCCAAAACTAGGAATCCATGGCGAAGAGTGACCCGAGTCACCGCAGGGTGACCTGCGCAGGTGGTGCGCTTTCCCAGCTCGGCAATCGGGACCAAAGTCCTGATTTTCGTGTCCGACCGCAATTGGATCGTCACTCAGGGTAGTTCCTTCGATGAAATAGCCCTTGAAAGGGCACTTTACGTTGCCTAACAGGGGTCAGACCTACTAACTTGCGCAGGCGTCCGCCCTCTACAAACGAGTAGAAAACCGAGGTGACCCGGCGTGGCCCTTCCTCCCCTCACACCCGAGCAGCGCAGCGCGGCTCTTGAGAAGGCCGCCAAGGCCAGAAAAGAGCGTGCGGAGGTCAAGAACAAGCTCAAGAACGGCGGCATCTCGCTGTCCGAGGTCCTCTCCAACGGCCTCAAGGACGACGTCATCGGCAAGATGAAGGTTTCGGCTCTGCTGGAATCCCTCCCCGGTGTCGGCAAGGTGCGTGCCAAGCAGATCATGGAGCGGCTCAACATCGCTGAGTCGCGCCGTGTCCGAGGCCTC
Organism: Nocardiopsis sp. NPDC058789; assembly: GCF_042745575.1. Taxonomy (NCBI): domain Bacteria; kingdom Bacillati; phylum Actinomycetota; class Actinomycetes; order Streptosporangiales; family Nocardiopsidaceae; genus Nocardiopsis; species Nocardiopsis sp. NPDC058789. Next base: position 4,286 of record NZ_JBHYOW010000013.1, on the reverse strand, counting down.
GGCACCAACCAGCGTGCCGCCCTCGAGAGCGAGTTCGGCGACCTCACCAAGTAACACCGGTCCGGTGGCGACACCGGCCAACACCGCCCCCGACGCGTCCCCCACAGTCGCGCGGAGCCGCCGCACCAGTGGCCACGGCACGCGGTGAGCAACAACCCGACGCCACGGTGTGGCGGGCGGGTGGGCCCCAGGTCACACCCCGTCCGCCCCACCGTGGCTCGGTGATATAAAGGGAGCTTCCCGCGACCGTACGCTGCGCGCCAGCGCGCCAGCACGAGCCGCCCGCGCGGTGCGCGCCGGACCACCGGGTCCGGCCCCGGCAGCGCTCACGAGGCCCACGGCCCACCGCGTGGCGGAGAGCCGAATGGAAGCCTGATACTCACATGCCTGCGCAGACCGCAGACCAGACCCGACCGGCCGAGAAACGACTGACCGTCCTGTCCGGCCCCTCCGGCGTGGGAAAGAGCACGGTCGTCGCCCACCTGCGCCAGGTCAACCCCGACGTGTGGCTCTCGGTGTCGGTGACCACCCGCGCCCCCCGACCCGGCGAGCGCGACGGGGTCCAGTACCACTTCGTCACCGACGAGGAGTTCGACCGCCTCGTCGCCGAGGACCAGCTCCTGGAGTGGGCCCAGTTCGCGGGCAACCGCTACGGCACCCCGCGCGGACCCGTCGAGGAGCGCCTCAGCGAGGGGATCCCCGTGCTGCTGGAGATCGAACTCCAGGGAGCGCGCCAGGTCCGCGAGTCCATGGACGACGCCCTGCACGTCTTCCTCGCCCCGCCCTCGTGGGAGGAGCTGGTCCGCAGGCTGACCGGCCGCGGAACCGAGTCCGACGACGTGATCCGGCGCCGCCTGGAGGTCGCCAAGGTCGAGCTCGCCGCCGAGAAGGAGTTCGACACCACGCTCGTCAACACGTCCGTGCAGGAAGTGTGCGACGAGCTGCTAGCGTTGATGACAGCGCCCAAGGTGTGATAACGGGTGCGTATCGGGCCGCGCCGCACTCCGGCAGCGGCCGCGTCCGCCCCGTTTCCGGGCCCCAAGAACCTTTCTGTCCAACCCGTGTCACGGCTTCCGACGGAGCCGCAGACCGTCCCTGGAGGTAACGAAGTGGCTGGTACCGAGCCCGTCGCCGAAGGCATCACCAACCCGCCGATCGACGACCTGCTGGAGTGCGTCGACAGCAAGTACAGCCTGGTCACCATGGCCTCCAAGCGGGCCCGCCAGATCAACGCCTACTACGCCCAGCTGGGCGAGGGCCTGCTGGAGTACGTCGGCCCGCTGGTCGAGACCCAGGTCCAGGAGAAGTCCCTCTCCATCGCCCTGCGCGAGGTCAGGTCCGGCCTGCTCACCGCCGAGCCGTACGAGGGCACCTGAGCCGCGCCCCACACGGGCACGCCCCCTCGGGGGCACCGACCGCGCCCGTCGCACCCCCGCCCGGGGCGTGCGGCGGGCGCGGCCTGGTAGAACTCCATGTGTGAGTGACACAGATTCCGTTCCCCAGGTGGTCCTCGGCGTCGGCGGGGGCATCGCCGCCTACAAGGTGTGCGAGCTGCTGCGCCGACTGACCGAGTCCGGCCACCGAGTCCGGGTCGTGCCCACCGCCGACGCCCTGCGCTTCGTCGGTGAGCCCACCTGGGCCGCCCTGTCCGGCCAGCCCGTCGCCACCGGCGTGTGGGACGAGGTCCACGAGGTCCCGCACGTGCGCATCGGCCAGTCGGCCGACCTGGTCCTCGTCGCCCCGGCCACCGCCAACCTCCTCGCCAAGGCCGCCGCCGGACTCGCGGACGACCTGCTGACCAACACCCTCCTCACGGCGCGGTGCCCGGTGGTGTTCGCCCCCGCGATGCACACCGAGATGTGGGAGCATCCCGCCACCCAGGCCAACGTGGCCACCCTGCGCTCGCGCGGCGCCGTCGTCCTGGACCCGGCCGTGGGCCGCCTCACCGGCGCCGACACCGGCCGTGGACGCCTGCCCGACCCCGCCGAACTCTTCGAGGCCGCCCGTCTGGTCCTGCGTCGGGGCGCCACCCGCTCCGACCTCGCGGGCCGACGCGTGGTCGTCTCCGCGGGCGGCACCCGCGAGGCCATCGACCCCGTCCGCTTCCTGGGCAACCACTCCTCGGGCCGTCAGGGGTACGCCCTCGCGCGCACCGCCGCCGCCCGGGGCGCTGACGTGACCCTGGTGGCGGCCAACGTCTCCCTGCCCGACCCCGCCGGGGTGCGCCTGGTGCGGGTGGAGTCGGCGGTGGAGCTGGCCGAGGCCATGGAGACGGAGCGCGCCGGGGCCGACGCCGTGGTGATGAGCGCCGCCGTGGCCGACTTCCGCCCGGTGACCAGCGCCGCCTCCAAGATCAAGAAGTCCGGGGACGCCCCGGCACCGATCGAACTGGTGGAGAACCCCGACATCCTCGCCGGCCTGGTGGCCTCGCGGGCGCGGGAGCACACGGAGCAGACCATCGTCGGGTTCGCCGCCGAGACCGACGACGTCATCGCCAACGGCCGCGCCAAGCTGGCCCGCAAGGGGTGCGACCTGCTCGTGGTCAACCAGGTCGGCGGCGGCCGCGCCTTCGGCACCGAGGACAACCAGGCGACGGTGCTCGGTTCCGACGGGAGCGCCGTGGACATTCCCACAGGGCCCAAGGAGGACCTCGCGGACCGCGTCTGGGACCTGGTGGTCGAACGGCTGCCGGGATGAGGGTCACCGTCGCGGAGGGAACTCCCGACGTACAGTGCGATCCGGGGGTCCGTCGCCGTTCCGTCGGCAAAACTTCCGCTCGGCGCGCTGGATTCCTACCGCTGAGTACGACAGACTCATTCGGGTGCCGACGAACGGCTGAGGAGGCCCGCCGCCGCGCACCCGCCCCCACCAGTCCCGTTACAGTGGACCGATAACCAACCGCGTCGGTCGGTATTGCCGTCCCGACACATGTCAGCCAGCAGCCGCTGCAAGGAGTCACGCAACGTGTCCCGCCGCCTTTTCACCTCCGAGTCGGTCACCGAAGGCCATCCCGACAAGATGGCCGACCAGATCAGTGACGCGATCCTCGACGCGATGCTCGCCACCGACCCCGGCAGCCGGGTCGCGGTCGAGACGCTGATCACCACGGGTCAGGTCCACATCGCGGGTGAGGTCACCACCCAGACCTATGTCGACATCCCCGCGATCGTGCGCGAGAAGATCCTCCAGATCGGCTACGACTCGTCCGCCAAGGGTTTCGACGGTGACTCCTGTGGGGTCAACGTCTCCATCGACGCGCAGTCCCCGGACATCGCCCAGGGCGTCGACACCGCCTACGAGGCGCGCGTCGAGCACGAGGACGACGTCCTCAACCGGCAGGGCGCCGGCGACCAGGGCCTCATGTTCGGCTACGCCAACCGTGAGACCCCCGAGCTCATGCCGCTGCCGATCAAGCTGGCCCACTCGCTCTCCGAGCGCCTGTCCGAGGTCCGCCGCAACGGCACCGTCCCCTACCTGCGCCCCGACGGCAAGACCCAGGTCACCGTCGAGTACGAGGGCCAGACCCCGGTCCGCCTGGACACCGTCGTGGTCTCCAGCCAGCACTCGGCGGACATCAACCTGGAGGAGATGCTGACCCCGGACATCCGGGAGCACGTCATCGAGCCCGTGGTCGCCGCCTACGGCCTGGACGCGGACGACTACCGCCTCCTGGTCAACCCGACCGGTCGCTTCGAGATCGGTGGCCCGATGGGCGACGCCGGTCTCACCGGCCGCAAGATTATCGTCGACACCTACGGCGGCTACGCCCGCCACGGCGGCGGCGCCTTCTCGGGCAAGGACCCGTCGAAGGTGGACCGTTCCGCCGCCTACGCCACCCGCTGGGTCGCGAAGAACATCGTCGCCGCTGAGCTGGCCGAGCGCGCCGAGGTCCAGGTGGCCTACGCGATCGGCAAGGCCCACCCGGTGGGTGTGTTCATCGAGACCTTCGGCACCGAGCGGGTGGCGCCGGAGCTGATCGAGAAGGCCGTCAAGGAGGTCTTCGACCTGCGTCCGGCCGCCATCGTGCGCGACCTGGACCTGCTGCGTCCGATCTACTCCAAGACCGCCGCCTACGGTCACTTCGGCCGTGAGCTGCCGGAGTTCACCTGGGAGCGCACGGACCGCGCCGCCGCGCTGCGTTCGTTCGTCGGCGTCTAGGAGACGCACCGGTACCGAGGGCGGGTGGCCAGGGGCCCCCCCCCCCCCGTGTGGTGCGGGTGGAAACAACCGCAAGCCGTACGCCCCCGTTTGGTTATATGTGTTTATAAATATTTTAAGAAAGTAAA